>JAAYND010000220.1 GCA_012521035.1 Methanomicrobiales archaeon | reverse complement strand
CGCTGGATCTTGCCGGACAGGGTCTTTGGGAGCTCTGAGACGAACTCGATAGCCCTCGGATACTTGTAGGGGGCGGTGATCTTCCTGACGTGCGCCTGGAGCTCCTTGACCAGCGATTCGGATGGCTGGTAGCCGGGGTTCAGTACAACAAACGCCTTGACGATCATCCCCCTGATGAGATCCGGCGACCCGACGACCGCCGACTCCTGGACAGCCGGATGTTCGAGGAGAGCGCTCTCTACCTCAAACGGTCCGATGCGGTAGCCTGAGGACTTGATGACGTCGTCATCGCGCCCGACGAACCAGTAGTACCCGTCCTCATCCATGCGTGCCTTGTCGCCCGTGTAGTAAAACCCGTTCTGAAACGATGTCTGGTTGGCTTCGGGGTTATCTAGGTATTCCACGAAGAGCCCGACCGGGCGGGGGTTGAGTCTGACGGCGATCCTCCCCTCCTCGCCGGCGCCGACAGGATTCCCATCGTCGTCATGGAGCTCGATATGCCAGCCGGGAACGGGCTTTCCCATCGACCCGGGCCGGTGTTCCATGCAGGGGAACGTCCCGATGCAGCAGACAGTCTCCGTCTGGCCGTACCCCTCGTATATGACCTGTCCGGTGCCGTACTGCCAGACGCGGATCACCTCGGGGTTCAGGGGTTCGCCGGCGCTACAACAGTGCCGGAGATCCCGGAAGTCGAACTTATCGAGGTCAGCAAGGATCAGCATCCGGTAGACCGTCGGCGGTGCACAGAACGTGGTCACCTCGTAGGCCTCGATCATAGGGAGCAGCTCGGTCGCCGAAAACTTATCCCTGATATCGTAGACAAGGATACAGGTTCCGGCGATCCACTGCCCGAAGATCTTGCCCCAGGCGCATTTCGCCCATCCGGTATCGGAGAAGGTCATGTGGAGGTCGTTCACCGTGACGTCCTGCCAGAGTGATGCGGTCACGATGTGACCGAGCGGGTAAGAGTGGTTGTGGAGCACCATCTTGGGTTCACCGGTGGTGCCGGAGGTGAAGTAGATCATCATCGGGTCGGCAGACCGGGTCTTCTTCGCAACCGGCATGCTGACCGTGCGGCGGGATACCGGTGCAGGGTACTTGAGCTCGTGGCGGTAGCTCGCCCAGCCCTCCCGCTCCCCGTCCGCCAGGAAGAGGGTCTCAAGCAGCGGGCAGGAATCGGATATCTCATCGATCTTTGCGGCGTTCTCGTAGTCGGTGATGACCATCCGGAACTTCCCCGCCCGGATGCGGTATTTGATGTCGCTCGGGGTCAGCATCGTCGGGCAGGGACAGAAGACCGCACCGAGCTTGATGAGGGCGATGACAAATATCCACCACTCCGGGATCCTCGGGAGCATCAGCATGACCCGGTCGCCCCTCTTGATACCATACTTCAGCAGGATGTTTGCGGCACCGTTTGAGAGGTTCTTGAGGTCGCGGAAGGAATACTTCTTCTCATTCCCATGCTGGTCCACCCAGATCAACGCCAGTTTATTCCGGTCTCGTTCAGCCCACCGGTCGATGACGTCGTAGCCGAAGTTGAAGTACTCCGGAACGTCGATCGAGAAGTTGGCACAGGCGGCATCGTAATCGATCATGTTGTGCCCGGGCCCGCTCTCGCACGGGATCACCGCCGAGACCATGGCCTGCACGCCGCTACCGGGTGCACCATTCAGGTGTTTGATGCAGAGGTCGTTGAGCCATTCAGATCGGGACATTGCAAGGGAACCACAGATCCTGTCGATCTTCTCCACAAGGTCATCATCCATCGTGACCGAGTATCGCACCATACACACTAATTCTATGGTGCAGGATATCACCTTTTTGATCTTTCATGCACCGGATCTCTTGAAAACCGATCCCGGGCGGTGCGGTGATGCCGGTGCAGACCCGACCGGGGCGGGATCGTACCGGCAGGTGCATCTGATCCTGCACCAGATGTTCGAATAGAGAGCATGTATTCGGCCCGTTGGATGAGCAGGCGGCATCGGAAAGGCGACCGCGCGCCCCCGGGTGCTTCTCCACGGCAATGGACCGGCAAAGGGCGCGCCGCCCCCGGGGTTGGCTCCGATCGACTGGCACTCGTCATCGTCGTTCTCCCGGTGCAGGAGCGGCTCCGGGATATGGGGGCCGGTGTCACCGGACTTCATGAGCGGGGGTGCATCCCGCAGGAAAGCATATGCTGGATGAGGGTGGAGTGGTGCCGGACATGGTGAGTAAGATGATGGTGAAAGGCAGAAAAAAAGAGGAGACGCGGGAGTACTGGTGTGAGATATGCGGGGCGGCCTGTGATGAGATCACCGAGGAGACCTACCCCGACTTACGAAAGGCGCGGGCTCTCTGCCCGGGATGCAAAAGATCCTACGACGAGGCCTGCAGCCTGTGGTGAGAGAGGCGCATGGGGTTTCAGGCCCCGGCCACCCATAGACATTTAACCGGGGATGGTGAGGCAGGGCTCACCATGCCGACAGAACTGATGGACTACTTCAACAAACAACCGAGGATAGGCGTCCTCAGCACCGCGAGCAGGGGTGGAAAGGTCGATGCGGCCGTCTTTGGCTCCCCGCAGATGGTCGATGAGAAGACGATCATCGCCGCTCTCGGGAAGAACCGCACGTTTGAGTACCTGCAGGAGAACCCGAACGCCGTCTTCATCATCGTGGAGCCGGGTGAGGGTGAGACGCTGGAGGACTGGAAGGGACTTCGGGTCTACCTGCGGATGGAGGAGTACGCAACCTCCGGCGATATGCTGGATTCTTACAAGAGGGAGGCGGCAGAGGTCGTGGGTGAGGAGGCGATGGCGATGATCCACGCCGTAGCGAGGTTTGAGGTGACCGAGGTGCGCCCCCTCGTCGATGCGGGACAGGGCTGGGAGAGATCGATCTGAACCTCCCGGGAAACCCGGATGCCGGCTTGAGCACCGGTGGTGCGGCCGGCACAGCATCTCCCCCGGTATCGGATCGATGAGCGGAAACCCGGGGGCCGGGGAGGAGAAGTCCCGCCGCTATCGATCCGGGACCCGCGCCGGAAAAGATCGGAGTGATAGTCCGACCGGATAAGAACGCGGTTTTTTTAGTCTGCAGGGAGATATAGAGTTTGAGCTGGCGCCATGAACGCGATCGAGGTGATCGGACTCACCAAACGGTTCGGCGATAACGTCGCCGTGAACGGGATCGACTTCTCGGTGGAGGAGGGAGAGACGTTCGGGTTCCTCGGCCCGAACGGGGCGGGGAAGACCACCACCATCAGGATGCTCACCGGCATGACCCGCATAACGAGCGGCCAGGCCCTGATCCACGGCCACGATATCGT
>JAAYND010000219.1 GCA_012521035.1 Methanomicrobiales archaeon | reverse complement strand
GAGACTTCGTCGAGCGTCAGGTCGTTTGTCCCGAGCATGTAGCCGCAGACACTCTTTCCGACCAGATCGCCGGTAAGTTTGTCTTTTGCACCGAGCGGGAGCGAACTTGCCGCTGTGGCCGGCGATATGAGGATGGCCATAGCGAGGGCGGCGAGTAACACAATTCCTATTCTGGGAACGTTCATGCGCCGTCACCTCCAGTCCCATCTCGCAGTGCTATGGCACAGGCACCCAGCATGCACCCGAACAGGGCTATAGAGATCCCAAACCCGGGTGTTCTTTGTGCCGACGCCCTCTGTTTGGGGTCTGCAGAGGAGGCTGAACGCCCGGCCGATTCTTTACCAAGCGTATTCCAGCGCTCCTTACCTTCCTTCTTATCCGGCGAGAGTTCGCAGAGATCGACCCATTCGGTCACAAACCCCTCGACTCCATCTCCGGATCCCATCAGGGTGTAAGAGACTTTTTCCTGGTTGCTGATGAAGAAGGCGATCTTTTGTGCGGCGCGGTCGACTTCAAAGTGTGGCGCGGTTGAGATAGCACTGTCGGTCTCCGCAAATCTCCAGCCTTCAGGCACGGTCTCGACGATGCCAAGCGCAACTGGTTGGACTCCGTCAATTGTGTAGGTTATCGTTACTGCTTCACCGGAGGATGTCACATCCCGGTGGATGGTTGGTGCTGCTGTCACAGGCAGGGCACAGCACGCAAGAAATAACAGCAGGACGACAGGGAATAGCCCTGTCGGATACATCGATGTGTTCATGCTCGCATCTCCATGTAATTGAATGAGGATTTCGTTTTACAAGGTAACACTGATATTAAATAGTGTGATATTTATGCCTTTTTATTTCACAATCGGTAGTAAGAGATATGTAAAAATCCAGGAATCATAGTTTAAAGAATTGCTTAGAGCTGCGATAGGTTATAGTGTGTGGCAATACCTTCTGGAATCCTGGCCGGGCAGAACGCAGTTGTAAGACAGCATACCCTGAAGAAGCCGGCGACCACATTCTCAGGTCCAGAGCACGTTTCAAAGTGGTTACGAGGGTGACTATAATTACAGAAACTGGTGATTTTCGCTGTAACTGGTGTGACGTGTCGCAGAACATGCGATTCAAGCAGATCGCAGAGCCTCGACCGTTGCCGGCCAGATCTTCACAGGGTAGGCCTGGCGCCCCCTGATCGCTCTTTGTAACTCATATTCTGACAGGTATAGTATTCCCGGAGAGGCGGACTGGAATGCCGCCACGCGAGGAAGACCCCTCGAAATCATGCCCGGGTATACAGGGCCGGCCGGTGAAGCACCATCACCCGCTCAGACCGTCGCCCTCCGAAAGACCGTGACACTCACGAAGAGCACCAGAATCGCGCCGGCACAGAGCCCGAAGAGGGTGGTTCCCGGGAATATCCCCGCCTGGAGGCCCCTGATCGCATCGATCGCGTATGATACCGGGTTGAACCGGGCAATAGCCGCAAGCCAGTCCGGCATCTGGTCATAGGGCATCAGGGCACTGCTCGTGAAGAAGAGTGGCATCGATATCATAGCGTTGATCGCCGCGTAGGAGTCATGATCCTCAAGTTTGAGGGCGACCGTCGCCATCATCGAAGAGAGGAGTATGCCGAATGTGAAGAGGACGGCGTATATCGAGATGATGAGGACCGGGTCGAGGAAGTTCGCCCCGAGAATGATGGCGATTATCAGGATGACCGTCGTCTGGATCAGGCCTCGGAGGGTGATGAAGAGGATCTTTCCAAAGAGGATGCTCTCCCTCGGCGCGGGCATGGCGAGGAACTTCTGGAGGTAGCCGAGGATCTTATCGAACATCAGAAGGGCTCCACCCTGGAATGACGCGCCGAGCATCGTCAGAACCAGTATGCCGGGTGCGATGAAATCCAGGTAATTATCCGTGAACCGGATCGGAAGGGCGAGACCGACGAAGATGAGCCATGCTGCCGGCAGGATCAGCGTTGATATGACATTCGCCCGCCCCCGTAGCCAGCGGCGGAGGTCACGCTCCATATAATACAACATCCGCTTCATGCCCGCCTCCGCAGCATCCGCCGGAATTTCCGATCATCAAACGCGCCCGTCTCATCCGTCTCCCCGACAAGGGCGAGGAAGACGTCGTCGAGGGTCGGTTGCCGGACCGAGATCGCCCTAACCACGAGGCCGGCCTTCGTGAACGCCCGCGAGAGGGCAAGCCCCGCCTCATCACCCCGGTCAACCTCGAACCGAAACTCGCCATCGGCCCTGCCAAGAAAGGTGACGCCCTCCGGTAGTTCTCCCGGGAGAGAACCATCAGCCCTGACAGAAACGATATCCCGGCAGACCGATGCTTTCAGCGCATCGGGGGAATCTGTTGCAACTACCCGACCGTGGTCGATGATCCCGATCCTGTCACAGGCGTGATCTGCCTCATCCATGTAATGCGTCGTGACAAAGACCGTCATCCCCCGGTCCTTCAGGGCTATGATGTGCTCCCAGATCTTCCTCCGGCCGGCCACATCAAGCCCGATCGTCGGCTCATCGAGGAAGAGGACCACCGGATCGTGGACGAGCGCCTGTGCAAGTTCCAGTCGCCGGCGCATCCCGCCCGAATAGGTCCGGACGAGATCGTCTGCCCGGGGCAGAAGATCGAGCATGGCGAGCGTCTCATCCGCGATCTCCCGGGGGCGGGGGACACCGTAGACTTTTGCAAAGAATATGACGTTCTCCCGGCCGGTGAGTTTTGGGTCTACCGCCATATCCTGCGGAACGTAGCTTATCTGCTCCCTGACCGCGAGCGGGTCTCTCTTCACCGAGTAGCCGCAGATCGTTGCATCACCCTCTGTCGGGTCGAGAAGTGTTGTAAGCATCTTCACGGTCGTCGTCTTTCCCGAGCCGTTCGGTCCCAGGAGACCAAAGATCTCGCGGTCGATCGCGAGATCGAGATGGTCGACCGCAACAAGGCTTTCAAATCGTTTTGTTAATCCTGATGTCTCTATAGCTGCCAAATTACTGCTCCTTCTGCTCTCGTATCTAATGTCGATCCCGCAGACATTCCAGGCGGTAATGGATGACGACGGCAGGAATCCTCTGCTCTCACATCTCGTGCCGGTTCCGCCGACTCTAACCCCACCGGGGCCGGCAATCATGAAGGCTGCACCAGCCCCGGTTCGGGGTGCATGGAGGGCATATGGTTCTGTCCACCCCCTGGCAGGGGTGATCATGGCTCCCTCTTTGAGTGTACTTGACTTGAGAAAGGGAAAAACTTTTACACAATATCATAGATGCTTATCATGGCACAACGCACTTATCCAGGACATACCCTCGTTGGGAATATTGCGACCACGAAGCGGAAAGCAAAAAACGAGGTCATCCGGCAACTTACACAGGAGCGGGGACCAGCTCCCGACACTGAATCATGGCTCGTCATGTTTCAGGGAAAATACCAGCCTCAGTACTGGATCATCCTCCTTGTAAAGAAGAACGCCACACTGGAGGCGATAGACTCTGAACTCAGGTATATCTGGCTTGAGTGTTGCGGACACCTCTCTGCTTTCACGATATACGGTGAAGATTACACATCCTTCCCCGACGACGAGTTAGGAGGGAAGAGTATGAACTCCCGCATCGGGAAACTCTTCTCGGTAGGTCTTGAGGGTGAGTATATCTACGATTATGGCGACTCCACATACCTCACCTTCAAGGTGCTCGATCTCGTCCCGTTCAGCCCGAAAGGGAAAAAGAGTGTGGAAGTCGTCGCCCGGAACGATCCACCCGAGATCCTCTGCTCTGTCTGTGGAGAGCCGGCAACCCAGATCTGCCTCGAATGCCTCTACGAAAATGGTGTAGAAGAGCCCTTCTTCTGTGACGCCTGCTTCGAGAAGCACGAGTGCGATGAAGAGATGTCGCTTCCCGTCGTAAACTCACCACGGATGGGCCAGTGCGCGTATATGGGGTGAGGCAGGACCACTCCAGTTCATCGGCAGGTTGCCTGCGCGATGAACACCACAACCCCCGGTTCAGAGTGAGCGTGGTCAAACCCCTGGATCAGAACAGGCGTGATCAACCCTCCGGATCAGAACCAGCACGATCCAGGTCAGGGGTAACGGGAGATGAACCGCTGGCGATCCCGGTCATCTCCCGCTATGCCATCACCCATTTCATACCCGGGCAGGCCGGCGTGGTTTGCGATTCTCTACCGTTCATCCGCATCTCTCATTCACGTCCCAGACCATCATCGCTGTGGTGGCTACTGTCTTTGAGGTGTACTTCCCGTCTTTTGCACGCGCGCGGAGATACTCCCGCATGCGGTCCTTCATCGCCTCATCGATATCCTTTGTCGAACTGAAGAAACCAGAGATCCTCTCCACCGTATCATCAACGGTCTCTTCAGCCACCCACTCCTCCTGACTGATCTTTACTGTCGGCCGGTATCCTTTCAGGTAGAGGTCTATCAGAGGGAAGGAGAGCCCATGTGAGCTCATGGGAAACTCCTCATCGAAGAGAAGTCTGTAGAGTTCATAGAAGGCGGGATCCCACTTCCGGTTGACCCATCCCCTGT
>JAAYND010000218.1 GCA_012521035.1 Methanomicrobiales archaeon | reverse complement strand
CGGATCCGATGAGCATACCGTCGTTACTCATCACTTTCTTCCTGGCGAGGATACGCGAGAAGGTTTTGCTCATAGAGAGCGTGGGGTGTTCGTACTATATATATCTTGTAAATTCATCAGAATCATCGAATCCGCCGCCGGTAGCAGGATGGCCGTATCCTGTTCCGGTGGGCGAAGAGCCCCGCACTGTCGTGGAGATCCATCTCTCCGGACGGGTAAAGCCGGGGCCGGGGCATCCGATATGCGCCTGTTCTGGTTCTGGTGCGGTGGTAAAGTCCCCGGGTCCGGGGCGCATGCGTGTGGAGGGACTCCCTCCATTCAAATCCGGTACATCCCCTCGGGCACGAGCATCTCAAACCGCGCCCCCTTCCCGGGTTCTCCTGTCTCGGTTATGGTGATGCTGGTGATCTTGAGGATCTCCCGGATCAGGAAGAGGCCAAGTCCGGTGTTCTTCCCGACGCCCTGCTTGAAGATCCTCTCCTTCGCTTCGGCAGGGATGCCGGCGCCGTCGTCCTCCCATACCAGAATGAGGTCTCCTTCCTCTTCCAGGCGGTGCCAGATACGGACCCGGTTCACCGGCCACCCATGCCGGATTGTGTTATCCATGAGGTTTGCAAAGACCCGTACAAGCATCGGATCCGCATATATGGCAAGGTCTCCGGTCTCATCCTCTATCGGCAGCCTGCTCGACGCCGCCGGCCGGATCGCATCGGAGATGCGCTGCCACTCAGGTGACCGGACGCCGAGACTCGCATAATCCCGGGTGAACTCGATCTGGCGCTGTATCCGGTCAGCGGCATCTCTCATCTGGGAGAGGTGCTGTGAGATCTCCTGGCCACTCTCGGTCTCCTGTGCAAACGCGAGGTTGCCGAGGAGGATCGTCAGCTGATTTAAGACATCGTGCCGGGTGATGCTGTTCATCAGGGTGAGCTTTTTGTTCGCCATGGCCAGACTGTCCGCCTGCCGGGAGAGCTCCGCGACGTGTCGGTTGATCTCCCTCTCCATCGCCCTGTTCTCGGTGACGTCCAGCAAGGTGAATGCCATGCCCCTGGAGAGGTCCGCAGGATCGAGCGGCGCGATCGAGATCTGGGCATCGATTCTCACGCCATCCTTGCGTATAAGGCACGCCTCATACGTACATCTCCCGACTTCCTCAATCCAGGCATACATCGTCCCGAGGGCGGTCAGGTAATCTCCCGGCTCCGGGTAGAGCAACTGTGGGGACTTGCCGATGAGTTCATCGCGTGTATAGCCGGTGATCTCGCAGAACTGCGGATTGACCTCCGTGAAGATCTCATCCATCATGGTTCCGATGCCTGTGGGCGCAACACGGACGATGCTCCTCATCAGATCCAGGATCTCCTGCAATTCTGCCTCCATCTCCCTGTGCTCGGTGATGTCCAGACAGTGACCTATATAGCCGAGGAAGTTGCCCCGGGTATCATACCGGGGAGTACCGTCATCCAGAATCCAGCGGTACTCGCCATCGTGCCGGCGCAGGCGGTAGGTCATGCTGAACGGCTCGTGCCGGAGAGCGGCGTCTTCGAAGATCCTGATGCACTCAGCGCGATCATCGGGGTGTACTCCTTCGATCCACCCGTAGCCAGTCTCCTCTTCAAGTGTCCGGCCAGTGAAGGCGAGCCACGTCTCGTTGAAGTAATCGAGTTCCGCATCCGATCTGCTCATCCAGATCAGGGCCTGTCCGCTGTTTGCGAGTGTGCGGAAGTGCTGTTCGCTCTCCCGTAGCGCCTCTTCGGTCTCCTTCCGCCGGGTGATGTCATGCCACCCGCCGTATAACTGCGTTCCGCCGTTCTGGGTTTTAATACGGTTGGCTGAGACGTAGATCCACCGGATCGATCCATCCTTGCGGACTATGCGGAGCTCGGTGATCGAGGATGTGCCTGGGGAGAGTGAGAGGATTTCGCGCTCAAATATGGGCAGGTCGTCGGGGTGGACGAGGGGTCCCCAGCACCGCATCGCAAGAACCTCTTCATCGGTGTACCCGGTGATCTCCTGCACCGCCCCGGTGATCCTGCTGATCACATGCCGGCCTGAATCCTGAAAGTCACATACATACACAACATCGGAGATACTCTCAGATATACGCCGGTAGAGATCCCTGCTCTCCTGGAGCTGGCGCCGGCTCACGGCGAGGTCGTCAAAGCTTGTCCTGAGTTCTTCCTCGATAGAGGTGAGCTCTTCATATGCCGCCTGGAGCTCTTCGTGGTTCTCTCGAAGTTCTGCCTCTGCCTGTTTCTGCGCGGTTATATCCCGGACTATCTCGATGGCGCCCACGCGCCGGCCCTCCCGGTCATAGAGGGGGGATGCCCTGACCATGAGGGTGACCTCCTTTCCTCTGAGGTTGGCGAGGGAGACCTCTCCTTCAAGTATCTCTCCGTTTACCATCCCGACATGGTACGGGCAGTTCGCCAGTCTATCGGGGTTAAGGACGTAATCGATCAGGGCCGGGCGCGCTTCTCCATAGAACGGAACCGTATATGCATGGTCGCCCCGCCCGAGTATATCTGCTTTCGGGACGCCGGTCATCCTCTCGATCGCGCGGTTCCAGGCGATGATCCGGCCGGCTTCATCAACGACGAAGGTCGCATCCGGGAGGAAATTGATTATATCGGCAAGCCTGTGCTCGCTCTCCTGGAGCTGGCGCTGGCTCGCGGCGAGGTCGTCAAAGCTCGTCCTGAGTTCTTCCTCGACAGCGGTGAGCTCTTCATGCGCTGCCTGGAGTTCCTCATGCTTCTGCCGAAGTTCTGCCTCTGCCTGTTTCCGGACGGTGATGTCCTTCCCCTGCGCGATCGTCGAGATCAACGTCTTTCCATCATCTCCAATGATGTTTGCCGAGTTCCAGAGCACTATCCTGACGCTTCCCGACCGGTGCATGACCGGGATCTCCACATCCTCCCAGAGGTCGCCTGCCATCGCCTGCCGGATCAGATCCATCGATGCATTCCGACTCTCAGGCGGGAAGAGGATCTCAAGGTTCTGCCCGATGGCCTCATCTGCCGGGATACCGGTCAGGCGCTCAAATGACCGGTTGAACCGGGTGATGACAAAGTCCGGGTTCCAGACTGCTACCGGGGAACTGGTGTGATCGATCAGTTTCTCCAGGTACTCTTTTGTCTCACGCAGGGCAGATTTAGCCTGTTTCTGCGCGGTCACATCCCGGACTATCTCGATGGCGCCCACGCGCCGGCCCTCCCGGTCATAGAGGGGGGATGCCCTGACCATGAGGGTGACCTCCCTTCCTCTGAGGTTGGCGAGGGTGACCTCTCCTTCAAGTATCTCTCCGTTTACCATCCCGACGTGGTACGGGCAGTCCGTCAGTCTATCGGGGTTAAGGACGTAATCGATCAGGGCCGGGCGCGCTTCTCCATAGAACGGAACTGCATAGGCATAATCGCTCTTGCCGAGCATATCCACTTTCAGGACGCCGGCCATCTTCTCCATTGCACGGTTCCAGGCTATGACGTGACCGCTCTCGTCGATGACGAAGGTTGCATCCGGGAGGAAATCGATTATATCAGCAAGTCTGCGTTCATTCTCCTGGAACTGGCGCTGGATCTCTACAAAGTCATCGAAGCTTGTACGGAGTTCCTCCTCGATGGATGCGAGTTCTTCATACGCCGCCTGCAGATCTTTGTGTTTCTGTAGAAGGTCGAACTCAGCGAGTTTGCGTTCGGTGACATCGTGTACCATTCCGATTGAGCTGACCATCTGCCCGGATTCATCCCTCAGGTGTTTGCAGTGTTCAATAACGTATCGAACCTCGCCGGTGTCAGCGCGGATGAGTCGATGTTCGACGGTGTAGGTGTCTTTTCCATCTGCGATGGAGGTAAAGTACATTGTATCGACGAGCTCTCTATCATCCGGGTGGACTATCGCGAGGAATGCCTCATACGTCATCGTGCGCTCCCGGGGATCAAGGCCGAAGATGCGGTAGGTCTCATCAGACCACGTGAGGTGTCCCGTCCTGCAATCGAGTACCCAGCTCCCGAGGTGGGCAAGGGCCTCGGTCTTCTGCAGCATCTCCTCGCCCTTGAGAACCGCGATCTCAGCCTTCTGCCTCCCGGCCAGCTGCCGGATCGCGTTCGTGAGCTCGGCAAACTGCGTCTTCGGGTCACCGCCCTTCTGGATGTAGAAGTCAGCGCCGTTGTTCAACGCCTCGATCGCCACCTCCTCGCGTCCCCTGCCGGTAAATATGATGAAGGGAACCTGTGACCCGCCCCCCCTGACCCGTTTCAGGAGAGCGATTCCGTCCATCACAGGCATCTGGTAGTCTGAGACGACCACGTCGTACTGACCTGTCATGATCATCTCGCAGGCTTCAAGCGGGTCTGCCGTTATATCGACGGCGATCTCACCCGTCCGCTCAAGGAAGAGTTGGGTGATCTCGAGGAGAGCGACCTCATCATCAACATAGAGTACTTTGTCGGGGGGTGGTGTGGACATGCGTAATGATATTATGTGTAGTACAGGACGTCTTTATCATTTTCGGATTGAGCAATATAGTTTAGAGGTCTATCCAGACATTCTTGAGGCACTATGCCGGGATCCGGGTGGAAGAGATCCCGTAAGCCTGCCTGAGAGGATCCAGGCGGGGGGTGCTCACCGAACCTGTTCGGCTGTACAGATATACCGGGTGCCGGAGAGCGAGATCGTGGCGATGCAACACGCCATATCATCCACACCGGTGATTCCGGCCGGGGGGTCGTGCGCAGATCCGCCGGGAAAACCCCCCTCCCGGAACGTTGATGGTGCGGTGGGAGAGATCCATCCTGAGGAGCACACCATTGATCCTGCCACCGATATTCTATGAACGTGACACCGTGACCGTTGCAAAGGATCTGCCCGGGTGCCTGCTTGCGCACCGGGAAGGGGATAAGACGACGATGGGGTGGATCGTCGAGGTCGAGGCCTACCT
>JAAYND010000217.1 GCA_012521035.1 Methanomicrobiales archaeon | reverse complement strand
TACCGGGACCTGCACCTCTGGGTCCGGGTCAGGCCGGCCGTGCGATAATCCGGAGCACTTTTTTCTTTTCGTCGACGGCGGTGTACTCGATCTTCATCGGCACACCCGCTCCGAGTGCTACGATCGAGGCGATGAGGCTACAGACCGGGCAGGCGACCATGGTGCAGCACTTGGGTGATGCCGCCCGCACCGCCCGACACCCGGGGATAAGCCGGTAGCCGTTCAGGGTGACGACGATATTTTCGCCATCGCGTGTGGCATCAGTCTTCTCCGCGATCTCGAGGAGGTCGTCGCAGACCTCCGTTATGCAGGCGAGGAGGGCCTCTTCATCGCCCGGGATCTCGAGGGCGTGCTTCTTTCTGAGGTGTGCGAGGAGCGGCGCGCATGTCGGGGCGATCCGGACGGCGCACCCGTCATCAGTGGTGATGAAGGAGTAGTCGTCCCCGGTCTCCTCCGGGAGGGTGTCTGCGACCGGTATGACCTCGATGACCGAATCACCGTCGGGGATGAACCGGGCATCGCCCTGGACGCCGAGGTCCGCGCAGAGGGTCGCGATGGTCACGGTCCCCTGGGCCGGGAGAAGGGCTACAATATCAGGGTCGAGGGGCTCGCCCTTGTAGAGCGCGAGGAAGAAGATCCCTGCGATGAAACAGGCTGCACCGGCGAGGATGAGGGTCGCGGTGGTGAGGTCACCCCGGCCGGTCAGGGCAGCCAGCCCAAGGAGCAGGGCGGCCGCGACGATGAGGGAGAAACCCCCCAGGTATGGGTTATTTGCTTTCATGCGCTGCCTCCCGCCCACTGCGTGAGCCGATAGTCATGGAGGGTAAGGACGGCGTAGCCGCAGATGAGGATGACGGCGAGGACGATGAGCGAGAGGAGGACGTGCCCGAGTATCGCGACGGTCGCAGCATAGAGAGCCACAGCAGCGATGAGTACGGGATAGCTCCTCCGGTCATCGAGGAACGCCGCGAGGACGAGGATCTGGATGACGAGCGCCGCGAGGAGGTTTCCCACCGCGACGACCAGGACCTCACCGGCGCAGAGGAGGAGGAACCGACGGTCTGTCATTCAGATCGCCTCCATAGCGTCAACACCGGGAGGGATGGGGGCGCCGCGAGGCATCTTCGCGACGACGCGCATCCCCCTGGCCTTTGCCTGGTGGATCACCTGGGTAAGATGACTCGAATCACCTCTGGCGAGGGTGTAGAGGTGAACCTCAGTCGCTTCAACCCGGGCGAGCGCCGCTGCGACAGCATCGCCGAAGGGTGATCTGCTCTCGCGCACAAAATTTGCGAGCACGCGACCGAGCTTCGCGCGGTAGGCTCTCTCCGGACCATCCCTTCCCACAGGCAACCGGGCCCGCATGGAGAGGATAGCCGATCCCGGCGCCCGGTAGAGGGGGGCGCGGGACTCGACCGGGGCAAGACCTCCGAGGGCTGCAAACGCCTCCCCGAGATCTGACGTTCCGGAGAGGAACCGTGTGACTTCTCCACCCGCAAGAACCAGGAGGGAGCAGCCCGTGCGGGCCTCGATCGCTCTCTCGATAGCATCTGCGATGATCATCGAGTACCTGGTGAAGGCCTCGTGATCATCCCCCTCCCTGATGGGGAGGTCAACCACAATGAGGGGGGTCCCCCCCTCAAGCCCGGTCAGTTCGCGCACGTAAAAGACGTTGTGCTTGGCTGATATCTTCCAGTCTATAAGCCTGGGGTCATCGCCCAATCGGTAGAGTCGAAACCCCCGGACGGCCGGACCTTCGAGAGTGGCCCTTTTATCCACCTCAAATTCCTGCATTCCGGACCCTTCTCTCCCGCCGCCACTTTCCGTGCCCCTCACCGGGAAGGCGCGGAGGTCGGGTTTATTGAAGTGTCGGATACGGAGATCGTACGAGAAATAGGTGTCGCGGGCAGAGAGGACGACCCCACCAAACGCTGTCCTGCCGGGGGCCATGATCCTGATGGTATAGGTCGCGGACTCCCCCGACTCAACGAGGGGGGCGGTGCCAACCGCGACCGCCGGCAGGATGTCGCGGACCCTGACCTCCATACCGGGCGGAAGAGCGAGGTCGACCCTGACCCTGACGTGCGCTTCAGCCCCCTGCCTGAGGATCGTCCGGTCGACGTCCCGGCTGACGGTGAGGGAGGCGGCGAGAGCATAGAAGTCGCGACTGAACCGCCCGGCACGCCAGAGGAGAAATATGGTGAGAGATCCAGCGGCAATGACTGCGGCAGAGCTCTCGATTATGATAGCAAGGGCGGTGAGGACGAGAGCGAGAGCCGCTACTCCTCCGGTCGTCCGGGTCGGTCTCATCATCGCTAGGACACCTCGACGC
The DNA here is from genome assembly GCA_012521035.1 of Methanomicrobiales archaeon. Lineage (GTDB taxonomy): Archaea > Halobacteriota > Methanomicrobia > Methanomicrobiales > Methanoculleaceae > Methanoculleus. The sequence goes on along the minus strand of JAAYND010000217.1, from coordinate 570 downwards.
TCTCGAGGATCTCGGTGATGATGGTATCAGGGGTGACCCCGGTGATAGCCGATTCCCGGGAGAGGAGAATGCGGTGGCGGAGGGCGGGCAGGGCAAGCGCTCTCACATCATCAGGGATGACATAGCTCCGCCCCTCGATTGCGGCCCGGGCCCTCGATCCTCTGATGAAGGAGATAGAGGCGCGGGAACTTGCGCCGCGCTCGATATCGCTATGGGCACGCGTGGCAAGGACGATGTCGCGCGCATACATAAGGACCTTCTCGTCGATCAGAACCTCCCGGGCGGTTATGGTCATATCTTTGACATCCGCGGGTCCGAGGAGGGGGTTGATTCGGTCATGGAAGAGGTTCCAGTCCAGTTCTCCGGCACGTTCCCTTCGAAGGACTTCGAGCTCGCTCTCTGAGTCAAGATGATCGAGGATTGAACTGAACATAAATCGGTCACGCTGGGCATCGATGAGCGGGAAGGTTCCCTCCATCTCGTAGGGGTTCTGGGTGGCGATGGCGAAGTAGGGATTCGCGAGCGGGTAGGTGGTCCCGTCGATCGTCGTCTGCCCCTCGCTCAGGGCCT
>JAAYND010000216.1 GCA_012521035.1 Methanomicrobiales archaeon | reverse complement strand
TCCCTCCCCGAGCCCCTCCCGGGTGATATCTCCCACGGTACGGTGGATGGGATGATGTCGGCGGAACGCGAAATCCGGGCCGGCAGCCCGGGCAGGCCTTGCTGGGGATATCGCGACTACTGCCCCCGCCCACGGGGGCGGGGGAGGAGCGCCGGAGGCGCGGGCGGGGTGGGGGAGATAGGAGAGCGGTGCATGGCGAGATGCCGGCGAAGAGTATTTTCGGGGTCACCTTCCCCGGCTGCACCCTCCCTGGGCTCTTGTCACGAGAACCCCCGCTCCTGCGCGGGAGCCCTGTGGGAGGGCCAATGTGGTTTTTCTCGGCGGGAAGGGGCGTTCCCCTCCCCGGTCCCCTCCCCCAGGTGATATCCCCACGGTCCGGTGCATGAGATGGTGCGGGGGGAGGGCAAGATCGGGGCCGGCATCTCGGGCCGGCCTTTCCGGGGATATCGCGACTACTGCCCCCGCCCACGGGGGCGGGGGAGGAGCGCCGAAAGCGCGGGTGGGGTGGGGGATAGGAGAGCGGTGCATGGCGAGATGCCGGCGAAACGCACAATCAGGGCCGCCTCCCCCCCCGGCTGCGCTTCTCCGGTTGCGCCCCGCCCGGCCCCTCACCACGAGAACCCCGCTCCTGCGCGGGAGCCTTATGGGAGGGCCGGTATGGCTCTTTTTGACGGGGAGGGGGTTCCCTCCCCGGCCCCTCCCCAGGCGATATCCCCACGGTCCGGCGCATGAGATGGTGCGGGGGGAGGGCGGAATCGGGGCCGGCATCCCGGGCCGGCCTTTCCGGGGGATATCGCGACTACTGCCCCCGCCCCTGGGGCGGGGGAGGAGCGCCGAAGGCGCGGGCGGGGTGGGGGATAGGAGAGCAGTGCATGGACCGGCTTCCCCGGTCACGCCCTTCCCGCCCCCTCACCACGAGAACCCCGCTCCTGCGCGGGGTGCCCTGGGAAAAGGACCGCATGGTTCTCCTCAACGGGGAGGGGGGGCCCTCCCCGGTCCCCTCCCCCGGCGATTGCCACCACGGTCCGGTGCATGGGATGACGCCGGCAAAAGAGGACACGCTCGGGCCATCTCCCCGGAGCGCCGCAGCCGGCATAATCCAGGAAGGATAACTATATATTCAGCCGGCTGCACATTCCCATAAATGTACCTCGTCATCCGCTGTCCGGGCTGCAAGACCTTCACCTACGTGGACCGTTACCAGCACTGGAGGCTCTGTCCAACCTGCGGCGAGGTGATCAATATCGGAAAAGTGCCGGTCTACCTCGACGCCGATGACTTCCTGGATGCAGAGTGCGTGGTAGAGCAGCTCGAGTCGTACCTGCACCGGACCGGAAAGAGAGACCTGACGGAGAGCGACATCCAGACGCTACGGACCCAGTATGTCCGGTGGGTGAAGAACCGGATCTGATTCACCAGAGACGCCCGCAGCCGGGGCAGATGATACTCACTCTTCTTCCGCAATGCGGGCAGTACAGGCCCGTACGTTCATTGCTCTCGAGTGGTCTCCCACATTTCTTACAGTGAATCGGGGCCTCAAACCCACACTCGTGCCTGACCATCAATCCAGATATCTGTAGTCTTTTACAAAAAGATTTCCCTTTCCCCGGTTCGCTATATCCCCGGTGAAGTGGATAAATATCCGTCCATCGTGCCGGGCCAATCCAATCTTCTTGAATGTGGGAAGCAGGGCATGCGCGGTCCTGTAGACATAGCAGGAACCCCCTTTCATGTTCGCCGCCGGCCGGCTACAGTCCCCGTGGATGATGAGCGTTCCGTCGCGCATCTCCGCCCCTGGCATATCCCCGGCATCACCATGCACGGTCACAGTGCCGCCCGCGAGGTTCTCGGCCAGGAAGTCGCCGGCGCGGCCGAAGACCTCCACCGTCCCGCCGGTCATACCTTTCCTCCCGCCACGGTATCCTGACGCACAGTAATCGGCGGCATCACCCCAGCAGAGTATGGTCCCCCCTGCCATCTCCCGGCCGAGCCATCCGTCGGCGTTGCCGTGGATCTCGATGGTCCCGCCGCTCATGAAGTTGCCGCAATGCATGCCGATATCCCCGAGGATGGTGATCCTGCCGCCGTCCATATACTCGCCCACCCGTTTGAGCCGGAACGTATCATCGCCCGATATGACGATCTCGACATCTTCCGGACTCCCGGCCTCGCCCTCCACGGAGACCGAGAAGACCTCATCGAGCCCGAGCTCCCGGTTCCCCCGCCAGACGGAGAGGTCGGTGCCGGCGAGGAAATTCTTCGGGATGATTGACTCCGCCTCTATCGGTATGAACGACCGGGCACCGGGCTTCATGGTAAGCGTGACCTTCATATCCCCGCCTCCGTCTCGATACACCGGTTCCGGTTGAGGTACTCCTCCTGCACCGGGTAGTTCCTCATCCTGACCGTGTAGTAGCGGTCGAACTTCTCGATGAACTCTGGATCCTTCCCCATATCATAGTCGTCGGAGACCTTCGGCCTGACCCAGAACGTGGCGTTGCTCCCATCGACTATGCATTCACCCTTCCGGGATACGACCCTGCCCCGCTTGATCGTGTAATCGGTCTGGCTGAACGCCTCAATCACCTTCTCGTAGTCGACCGACGGGTCGATATCATCGATCCAGATCGGGTAGATGGCAACATCCGCCTCGGCCCCCACACTGAGATGACCCTTTCCGAAGTCCTGGATCCCGAGCGCCCTCGCCTGCCCGGCCCGGGTCATCACTGCGATCTCGTACCAGTCCAGCTCCCGCTCGATCGCCGGGAGAGGAACCCGAGCCTCAGTATCGGGGTGGATAGTGGCAAACTCGGCGTCGCGGTACTTCTTGCTCATCAGGAGAGCGATGATCTCGGGGTATTTGACGAACGGCGCACCGTTCGGGTTATCGGTCGTGAGCATACACTGCCAGGGACTCTCCATGAGGAGCGCAAGTTCAAGACCGATAGCCCACATGATCGAGTTCACCAGGTTCTTACGGCGATACGTGACCGGGATGATCCCGGATCCGGTCTCGAGCTCCACATCATGGTTGCTCCATTTATCGTGGTGGAGACGGTAGAGGTTGAACTCCATCGGCCCGTCAGCGGTCATCGTGGTCGTCCGCCCGAACATCACCTGCCCCATATCGATGACGATCTGCGGGCGCATGTTGACGTAGCG
>JAAYND010000215.1 GCA_012521035.1 Methanomicrobiales archaeon | reverse complement strand
TCCCTCCCCGAGGTCGGGGAGCAGTTCATGGTCTATGTCGACCGCACGAAGCACCTCGATGAGATGATCATCGAGGTGGAGATGACCCGCGCCGGGTTCTCGGGCGAGCTCCAGGACCTCGCCCGCATCCAGAAGAAGATCGCCGGCGAACTCCACGATATCCTCGGGCTCCGGACCGCCGTGAAACTGGTTGAACCCGGATCCCTGCCCCGGTTTGAGGGGAAGGCGAGGCGGGTTATCGACCGGCGGAGGGATCTCTGATGGGGTGCTGGAACCGGAGCGTCGAGGCGATGCCGCCCGATGAACTCCGTGAGATCCAGTACAAACTCGTAAAGTCGTTGATCGGGCGTATCTACGAGACGAGCAAGTTCTACCGCCGGCGGATGAAGGAGCAGGGGGTCCGGCCTGATGATATCAGGTCGCTTGCAGATCTCGGAAAGCTTCCGTTTATGTACAAACAGGATCTCCGGGACAACTACCCGGACGGTCTTTTCTGTGCGCCAAAAGATGAACTGGTCCGCTACCACGTCTCGTCCGGCACGACCGGGAAACCGACGGTCGTCGGCTATACCCGGCGCGATATCGAGAACTGGAGTGAGTCGCTCGCACGCGCATTCTCTTCCTGTGGTATCGGACGCGGGGACGTCCTCCAGGTGAGCTACGGCTACGGTCTCTTCACCGGCGGACTCGGGGTCCACTACGGCGCCGAGCGTGTCGGCGCAACCGTCCTCCCGACGAGCGTCGGGAACACCGAACGCCAGATCGAACTGATGCAGGATCTCCACACCACCGCCATCGCCTGTACCCCCTCCTACCTCCTCCACATGGGAGAGGTGGCCGAGAGGATGGGCGTCTCCATCAAGGATGAGACCGATCTCCGGGTCGGGTTTCTCGGGGCAGAGCCCTGGTCTGAACAGATGCGGAGCCGGATAGAGGAGTGGCTCGGGATCCGCGCCTACGATATCTACGGTACGAGCGAACTCTCCGGACCCATGTTCACCGAGTGCTCCGAGCAGAAGGGTATCCATATCTGGGGCGACCTTGCCCTCGTCGAGGTCATAGACCAGGAGACCGGCGAGGTGCTCGAGCCCGGTGAGCGGGGAGAGATGGTCGTCACGATCCTCCAGAAAGAGGCGTTCCCCCTGATCAGGTACCGGGTCGGGGATATAACCATCCTGGATGACGCCCCCTGCGCCTGCGGGCGGACCCATCCACGTATACAGAGGATCCAGGGGCGCGTGGACGATATGCTCATCGTCCGGGGGATCAACGTCTTCCCATCGCAGGTGGAGCACGCCCTGCTCGAGATACCTGAGGTCGGCCGGCACTTCCAGATCGTCGTCGACCGGAAGGGTGCGCTTGACGCCATGCTCGTGCGGGTGGAGGTGAGCGAGGAGGCGTTCTCCGATAAGATCACCGATCTCATGATGATCCGGAAGATGGTGGAGCACCGCCTCCGGGGCTCCCTGAACGTGGGCGTGGCCGTGGAACTGGTCGAACCGGGTTCTCTCCCGCGTTTCGAAGGCAAATCAAAGAAAGTCGTTGACAGGAGGTCATTGTAATGGAGAAGTCGTATATCATCAAACAGATCTCAATCTTTTCAGAGAACCGTCCCGGACGGCTGGCTGCTATCGCCGGCGCGCTCCGGGATGCGAAGATAAACATCTTCGCGTTCAGTATAGCCGAGGCGAACGGGTTTGGAGTCGTCAGGGCGCTCGTGGATCGCCCGGAGGATGCCCACCGGACACTGACCGATCTCGGGTTCCGCGTCTCGTTCACCGAGGTTATCGGTGTCCGGATGCGCGATGAGCCCGGGGGCCTCTCCGAGATCGCGGCGGTTCTCGGGGATGCCGGGGTCAACATCGAGTATGCCTACGCCTACTCGGGCAGGGATGGGGCGGTCCTGATCGTGCGCGTCGATCAGGTCGAGGATGCCGTCCGTCAGATCCTCGATTGTGGCGGAGAACTCCTCAAAGCATCTCTCTTCCAGTGAGCGGGCGATCGGGGATCCTCCGGGCAGGGTTCTCCCTGGAGGCCGATGGTGTGCGGTCCGCTGCAGATGTTTCATCACAACCTTTTATTTTCTGTCACCTCCCAGCTTTTCGGTAACAGAGAGATCTTCATGCCTGCCAATCCCGATCTCGTTCAGCGCCGGATCGTCCTCGTCATCGCCACCCTCGCCGCGTTCCTCACACCGTTCATGAGCTCGGCGGTGAACATCGCTCTCCCGTCCATAGCCGCCGAGTTCGCCCTCGACGCCGTCTCGCTGAGCCTCGTGGCCTCATCGTACCTCCTCGCGACAGCGATGTTCCTCGTCCCGTTCGGTCGTTATGCCGATATCTACGGACGTAAACGGATATTCACTCTCGGCGTGATGGTCTTCACCGTATCGGCAATGCTTGCGATGCTCGCGACATCGGGGCCCATGCTCATACTCATCCGGTTCATCGAGGGTATGGGGAGCGCCATGATCTACGGCACCGGTGTCGCCATGATAACCTCGGTCTTCCCGCCAGAAGAGCGGGGGCAGGCGCTCGGAGTCAACGTCACCGCGGTCTTCATCGGTCTCACCATCGGACCGTTCCTCGGCGGATACCTCACCGAGTTCCTCACCTGGCGGAGTATCTTCCTCACGAACATCCCCCTCGGTATATACATCATATACCAGGTCCGCCGCCACCTGGACGAGGAGTGGGCCGACGCGCGCGGGGAGAAGTTCGATCTTCCGGGATCGGTCTTCTACAGCATGATGCTCCTTGCCGTTATGTTCGGGCTCCCACACCTCCCTGACCCCGGCGGCATCGTTGCGCTCGTCTTCGGTGTGATTCTCGCCGGCGCCTTCTACGCCTGGGAGACCCGGACGCCGGACCCGGTCCTCAACATCCCGCTCCTCGCATCGAACAGGGCGTTTGCGTTCTCAAACCTCGCTGCCCTGATCAACTTCAGCGCGACATTCGCCGTCGCGTTCCTCCTCTCCCTCTACCTCCAGGTGGTCAGGGGGCTTGACCCCGGCACCGCCGGGCTCATCCTGGTAGCGCAACCGATCGTCCAGGCGATATTTGCCACCCCGGCCGGGAGGCTCTCTGACCGGGTTGACCCGCAGTACGTCGCATCGGCGGGTATGGTCTTCATAACCCTTGGGCTTGCCATCTTCACGTTCCTCACACCGGAAACCCCGATACCGGAGATCATCGCGAGCCTCGTGCTCCTCGGATTCGGGTATGCCCTCTTCTCATCCCCGAACACGAACGCCATTATGACCTCGGTCGACCGGTCTCTCTACGGCGTTGCGTCGGGGATGCTCGCCACCATGCGGACGACCGGTATGATGCTCTCGCTTGCGATCGTCACCGTCATATTCGCTCTCCTCATCGGCACAACACAGATCTGCCCTGAGGTCCAGGGATCCTTCATGGCGAGTCTCCACGCGACGTTCATGGTCTTCACCATCCTCTGCACCCTCGGCATATTCGCCTCGCTCACTGCCCGACGTCGGGTGACCCCTGCTCCTTAACACAGTACACGGAGTAGACCTGCCGGTCATCTTCCCCGGTGACGTCCACCCCGTGCACCTCGTTCTCAAACCCGGGGAAGAGGGTATCAAACTCCTGCAGGGAGAGGAGAAGGTCAATGATCGCGCGCGTGGCCGGGCCGCACCGCTCTCCCGGCATTATGACCGGGATACCGGGCGGGTAGGGCACGACCATCACCGCCACGGTCCTCCCCTCGATCATGCTCACCGGGATCGCTTCGACATCCCCCCGCACAAGATGGCGGTAGGCCTCCGCCGGCGTCATCATGGGCTCGGGCAGCGCCGCGTAGACCTCCCGCGCGAGATCGGCGATCGAGGCACCTTTCAGGTGTTCGTGCATCTCCTGGCAGAGGTCGGAAAGTCCTCTTCCGGAATATCGGGCCGGGTACCTCTGCACAAGGTCCGGGAAGACCTCCTCGAGCGGACTGTTTTTATCGTAGAGGGCTTTGAACCGGAAGAGTTCCGCAAGGAGCGTCCCGGATTTTCCCTTGGTGATCCCGAGCGTGAAGAGGACCAGGAACGAGTAGTACCCGGTCTTCTCAACGACGATCCCGCTCTTCCGGAGGTACTTCGTGACGATGCCCGCCGGTATCCCCCGATCCTCCATCCCCCCGCCCGACCGTATCCCGGGTGTGAGGATGGTCACCTTGATGGGATCGAGCATGGCGTAGCCCTCCTCGATGCCATTAAACCCGTGCCAGGGATCGCCCGGACCGAGGAGCCAGCAGCCAGCGTGGTTCCGGAGGAAGAGGTCGTCCGTCTCCCCGAGCGGCGTCTCTGTCCCCTGGACCATGATACAGTCCGGCTGCCACACGGTGAACCACCAGTAGTTCTCCTCCGGGAGGAGGCTTGCCCGGATCTCTTCTGCCACCGTCACCATCTTCTTCCGAAAGACTATCGCCTCCTCTATCGCCTCTTCGATGAGGAACTTCCCCGAGTGTCCGGCCATCATCCGGGCTGCGACATCAAGGGAGGCGATTATAGTATACTGGGGGGATGTGGATGTGAAGATCATGAACGCCTCGTTGAATCGGGAGTGATCGATCGGTCCCTGGCCCTGCCGGATGTGGAGCATCGAGCCCTGCGAGAAGGCGGCGAGAACCTTATGGGTCGACTGGGTGGCAAAGACCGTCGGGCCGATCGCATCCCGCGTGTGCATACCGAACCGCCCGGCATAGAGGGGGTGGAACCTGGCGTAGGCGGACCACGCCTCATCGAAGTGGAGGTACGGGACAAAACCACGCAGTCCCTCCTCGATCCCTTCAACGCTGTAGCAGATCCCGTCGTACGTCGAGTTCGTGATCACGGCCAGGCGGACGGTCTGCCCTGAGGGGTCGTCTATGAGCGGGCAGGCCCGGATCTTCTCTCTGATGACTTCGGGGCGGAACTCGCTGCTGTGGATGGGGCCGATGATCCCGTACTCGTTTCTTGCCGGTGTGAGGTAGATCGGGATGGCGCCGGTCAGGATGATCGCATGCATCACGGATTTGTGGCAGTTGCGGTCGACGAGGACGACGTCGCCGGGGGTGACGGTGCCGAGCCAGACGATCTTGTTTGCGGCTGATGTGCCGCCGGTGACGAAATAAGTCTGGTCTGCGCCAAAGACCTCCGCGGCCTTGCGCTCCGCTTCATCGACGACGCCAGAGTGTTTCAGGAGCGATCCGAGCTCTGGCACCGAGACCGAGAGGTCGGCCCGGAGGGTGTTTTCGCCGAAGAAGTTGTAGAAGATCCGGCCTGCCGCGCTCTTGAGGAACGCGACGCCTCCCATGTGCCCGGGCGTATGCCAGGAGTACCTGTACTCCTCGACGTAGTCCATCAATCCCTGGAAGAACGGCGGGAGGACGCCGGCAAGATAGCTCTTTGCCGCACGTTTGATGTGCCCGGCGATGAATGCCGGTGTATCCTCAAGTTTCCATATGTAGCCATCGATCCGGGATATGACGCCGAGGGGTATGGCGGAGATCGCCAGTTTCTCGGTGTTCAAGAAGATCGGAACCCCGGGGTTGCGCTCCCTGATGATGTTGATGACGTCTGCGGCGGTGAGCATACCGTCCGCGGCCTCGGGGGTGAGCTCCCAGTCGATGACGATACAGCTCGTATGCGGGTGCGAGAGGAAGGCGTGGACCCCATCCCGGGCGGTCAGGGCTTCTATGACAGGAAAATCTTCAGATTTCAGTTCTCGCACGATCTCGCGGGACGCCCGCCCCTCCGCTGTATCCGAGTGTAGTTCGTCGTCGATGATGAGAATGGGAAACTCTTCCAGGTAGTCCATGCGGTCACGCTCCTGGATGATACTCTCCGGGGGAGGGTTTAAACTGTTTTGATCTCCCATATATACTGGAAAAGAGAACAGCCCGATCCTGTAGGCGCAGCGTCCCCTCCGGACGAGATCGTCGCCTCCTCTAGCCTCAACCGGACTTTCGAACCCGCTGCCGGCCTCGCCCTCATCGGGAGAGAGTCCCGGCAACAGGAGGTACGGGATCCAGAGATCTACCGGGTCGATGACCTTTATATACGGAAACGGCAACCTACCACGTATGACAGGCAAGGACTCAAATCCACTGGTGTTCAGTCTGGGGTTCGACGTCCACTACCCCGGCCAGCTCAATTCCAGGTTTCGGCCTGAGATGGCGAAGGGAAAGAGAAACCTGAGAGATATTTACTTCAATCCGGATATAAAGGAAGGCCTTGGACAGGCCATCGACCGCTCTTACCGGCCCGCGACAGAGATCCTCCTCGATCTCCTGGATGAGGGATTTAAGTGTGCTTTCTGCATCTCCGGTGTGGTGCTGGAGCACCTGGAGGAGTGGTATCCAGATATGCTTGAACTCTTATCCCGTGCGGCGACTCACGAGAATGCTGAAGTCCTCGCGCAGACCTACTACCACAGCGTCGCCGGTATGTTCACCGATACGCAGGAGTTTGTGGACGAGCTCCTCATGCACCGCGATCTCATGAATGAGCAGTTTGCAGCCGCACCGACGACGTTTGTGCACACAGACTACCCTATCACCCCGGCCACAGCCGAGGCCCTCATCGAGTCCGGGATCCAGGCTGCCATAATCGAGGGGGCTGCTACGGAGCGGGATCCGAATCATACCTATACCTGCCATGGTCTCCCGGTCCTCGTCACCCATTGTGACCTTGCCGATGATATAGCGGTGCGGTTTCCACAGCGGGAGTGGGACAGGTGGCCGCTCATGGCTGACCGCTACGCTGAGTGGATCTCGGCATCTCCCGGTGAATGCGTCACGCTCTTCCTCGACTACCGGATCTTCGGGGATATCTTCGGGCAGGAGACGGGTATCCTTGAGTTCCTGCGCGCACTCCCATCTGCCCTCGCCGATGCAGGGGTCGAGGTTGTGCATCCCTCAGACGCCGCCCGGATCCCCCCGCATGACGATATAGGAGAGACTGCCGAGCAGGTCAGCCCTGATAGCCCGCAGAGCTCGCAGAGAACCATATTGCAAAACACCGCGATCGAGGCGCTCGAAGCGGCCGGGGACCTGGTTAGAGATCGAGATATCTGGCGCCGCCTCCTCGATACCGAACACATCCGGCGGATGGCCATGCGCCCGGCCGCGTGCGGTAGACCGCTCCATATCGCCATCCACCAGGAGACCTATGATTACTTCACATCGTTCATGCGGATCCTCTCGCACCTCGAGGAGCGCTCTGCATCCAGCGCGCGGTCACAGAGGTCCACCCTCTCGCTACGTTGCGTCCCCCCCGGTTATGCGTTCTCTTTCTCATCATGCGATCGGCCGGCAGGATACGCTGCCCACAGCCTCCAGGAGCTCGCGGATATGCTCGAGTTTGCCCCGGATGATATCGTCTGTTACCATGTAGAGCGGGGTGACTTCTACCGGTGGATCAGCGAGGTCATCGGCGATGCAAAACTTGCAAAGGATATCCAGGGCATCGAGGATCGCACCAGACTCAGATTGACAGTTCAAGAAAGGATTGATACTCTATGGAAACGCTTAAGATAGCATTCTTCTGCTGGGAGGCGCTCCACTCCTCGTTCAAGGTAGGTGGCCTTGCTCCGGCGGCGACCCATCTCGCCGAGCATCTTGCGAAGAAGGGGCATGAGGTCCACTACTTCACGCGAGGATCCCCCGGGGATCCAACCGAGGTCAACGGCATCCACTACCACTACTGCCTGCCTTTCGGCGACAACATCGTCGAGTACTGCAAGACCATGAGCAACATGCTCACGGATATGTTTCATACCTGCGATGATCCGGCGTTTGATATACTCAACTTCCACGACTGGCACCTCGTAGAGGCGATGCATACCCTCCGCGACCGAAACACCGTCCTCTCCTTCCACTCAACCGAGTACGGTCGGCATGGAGGAAACTTTGGTGATTGGTGGGAGTTTCAGGAGATATCAGGCAAGGAGTGGTATGGAGGCTACATCGCAAAGGCGGTCACCGCCGTCTCAAACTCGACAAAGACCGAGGTGATGTGGCTCTACAACGTCCCTGAATGGAAGGTCACCGTCGTCCCGAACGGAATTGATCCCGAACCTTTCCGCATCAGGGTCGATCCGGGTGAGGTGAAGATGCAGTATGGTATCCATCCGCTCGCGCCCCTCGCCCTCTTTGTCGGGCGCCTCACCTACCAGAAAGGGCCTGATCTCCTGATCCAGGCCCTGCCCACTATCCTCTCCAGACGCTGGGATGCGCAGTTCATATTCGCCGGCACCGGTGATATGCGCGGATACCTGGAAGGAGCGGCGCACGGTCTTCCGGTGCAGTTCCCCGGGTACGTCTCTGATGCCGAGCATATCAGGCTCCTGAACGCCTGCGACCTCGTCGTCATACCGAGCAGGAACGAACCCTTCGGCCTTGTTCTGACCGAGGCCTGGAGCGCAGAGCGCTGTGTCGTCGCGACCGATGTCGGGGGTCTCTCCGAGAATATCGATAACTACGTCAATGGTATCAAAGTCCCCGTCCGTCCTGAGTCGATCGCCTGGGGGATCAGCCATCTCATCGATGATCCTGCTTACATGCAGAAACTCGGGAAAGCAGGTCGCTGGAAAGTGATGGAGAAGTTCAGGTGGAACGTCGTCACCGAGAAGATGCTCGGCGTCTACCGGAAGGTTCTCTCCGGCAACCCCTGAACCTGAGGGAGAGGTCATGCAACAGGCACTACCAGATATCACAAAGACCGGGAGCCTCATCAGTGACTACGACGTCTACCTCTTCCGACAGGGGAACCACTTCCGCCTGTACGAAAAACTGGGTTCGCACCCCGTAACATACGGCGGCGTGCAGGGGACATTCTTTGCGGTCTGGGCTCCAAACGCCGAGGAGGTCTCAGTCATCGGAGACTTTAACGGGTGGGAAACGGGCAGGAACCCTCTTTCAGTCAGGAATGGAGAATCCGGTATCTGGGAAGGGTTCATCCCCGGCGTCGAACACGGGATGCTCTACAAGTATCGTATCAAGAGCAGGTACAACGACTATACTGTGGATAAAGGCGACCCCTTTGCTCACTACTGGGAGATCCCGCCAAAGACCGCATCGATCGTCTGGGATCTCACCTACACCTGGCGTGACCGGGCGTGGATGCGGGGTCGCGAGGAGGATAACTCTCCCGATACCGCTATATCCATCTACGAGGTGCATCTCGGTTCGTGGCGGAAGGTGCCGGGGGACGGGAACCGTTCACTGAGTTACCGGGAGGCGGCAGGCAGGCTCGCCGACCATATGTTTGATGCCGGGTTCACTCACGTGGAGTTCCTCCCGATCATGGAACACCCGTTCTATGCTTCCTGGGGTTACCAGACGCTCGGCTATTTTGCCCCTACCAGCCGCTATGGTACCCCCCAGGACTTCATGTATCTCATCAACTACCTCCACCAGCGTGGGTTCGGGGTGATCCTCGACTGGGTGCCATCCCATTTCCCTGCCGATGGGTATGGTCTCTCCTACTTTGACGGTACCCACCTCTACGAGCACGCCCTCCCCGGCCAGCGCTACCACCCGGAGTGGAAGAGTTACGTCTTCAATCTCGGGAGAAACGAGGTCCGGTCGTTCCTTGTGAGCAGCGCGCTCTTCTGGCTTGATCGCTATCATGCGGACGGCCTTCGTGTGGATGCGGTCTCCTCGATGCTCTACCTCGACTATGCGCGGGATGCCGGAGCATGGACGCCCAACGTCTACGGCGGGAGGGAGAATCTTGAGGCTATAGGATTTCTCAGGAAGGTGAATGATGTGGTTCACGCAAGCTACCCCGATGCCCTCATTATAGCCGAGGAGGCGACCTCCTGGCCAGGGGTGACCGCCCCGACAATGACCGGAGGGCTCGGGTTTGATCTGAAATGGAACATGGGCTGGATGCACGATACACTGGATTACTTTGCGCTTGACCCGGTCCACCGGAAGTACCGGCCGGACCTTCTCACGTTCAGCATATGGTACGCATTCTCGGAACGCTATGTTCTGCCTCTCTCTCACGATGAAGTTGTCCACGAGAAGAGTTCGCTCGTCGGGAAGATGCCCGGCGATGAATGGCAGAAGCGGGCAAACCTCCGCCTCCTCCTCGGGTACCTGTTCACGCACCCGGGCAAGAAACTCCTCTTTATGGGGGCGGAGTTCGGGCAATGGTCTGAGTGGAGCCACGATGCCGGACTTGAGTGGCATCTCCTGCGGTATCCTCCCCACCAGGGGATCCTCCAGTGGGTCGGGGATTTAAACCGCCTCTACCGTCGCCTGCCCGCCCTCCATGAGCGAGATGCCGATCCAGAGGGTTTTGAGTGGGTCGATTTCTCGGACGTGGAGAAGAGTACCGCCAGCTACCTGCGCCGGGGGCATGATGCCGATGAGGTCGTCCTCGTGGCATGCAACTGCACCCCGGTGCCGCGCTACGGTTATCGGATCGGGGTCCCGTTCGGAGGGTTCTGGGAGGAGTTGCTCAACAGTGATGCGATCGATTACGGTGGGAGTGGTGTCGGGAACCTGGGCGGGGTGAAGGCAGAGCGGGTTCCGGCGCACGGCCGGCGGTGCTCGATCTCGCTCACCCTGCCCCCGCTCGGGATTGTCATCCTCGCGCCGGAGGGGGTGTGACCGGTGGCGGAACGTGCTATCTGCATTCATGGTCACTTCTACCAGCCCCCGAGGGAGAACCCCTGGCTCGAGGAGGTTGAGATCCAGCGGTCTGCCGCCCCTGACCACGACTGGAACGAGCGTGTGACTGCGGAGTGCTACGCTCCGAACACCGCCGCACGGGCCCTCACTGCGGAGGGCTTGATCGATGGTACGGTGAACACCTATTCACGGATCAGTTTCACGGCTGCGCCGACACTCCTCTCCTGGCTGGAACGGCGCAGGCCCGACGTTTATGAGGCGATCATCGATGCCGACCGGAAGAGCCGGTGGCACAACATCGGCCACGGGTCTGCGATCGCCTGCTGCTACAACCATATCATCATGCCGCTTGCGACCCGGAGGGATAAAGAGATCCAGATCACCTGGGGGATCCGCGACTTTGTGGCACGGTTTGGCAGGGAGCCGGAAGGGATGTGGCTCCCCGAGACGGCGGTTGACCTCGAGTCCCTGGACCTGATGGCCAGGGCCGGGATCCGGTTCACGATCCTCGCCCCCCACCAGGCCGGGAAGGTGCGGGCGATCGGGGAAGACGACTGGACCAACGTCTCCGGCAGGCGGGTCGAGACGCGGATGCCCTACCTCTGCCGTCTCCCCTCGGGCCGGGAGATCGCCATCTTCTTCTATAACGATACCATATCCCGCGATATCGCGTTTGGCTCTCTGCTCTCCGATGGGCAGCGGTTTACAGAGAGACTGATCGCGGCCTTCTCCCAGGATCGGGAGCACCCGGAGCTTGTGCATATCGCGACCGACGGGGAGACCTATGGCCACCACCGCAAGTTCGGGGAGATGGCGCTCGCCTACGCCATCCGCACCATCGAGGGGGAGGGGGAGGGGGACGCACGCCTCACGATCTACGGTGAGTACCTCTCTTCCCACCCGCCCACGCACGAGGTCATCATCCGGGAACGGACATCCTGGAGCTGCATCCACGGTGTCGAGCGCTGGCAACGGGGGTGCGGGTGCAACGGCGGGTCGTGCCCGGGGGGGTCGCAAGCCTGGCGCAAACCGCTCCGGGATGCGATCGATATGGTCCGGGACGCCCTCACCCCCCGATCCTCGGAGGCTCTCGCGGCATATCTCCACGATCCGACGGAGGCTCTGGGCGATGCTGTCGATCTCGTCCACAGCGGGTGGTCCGATGAGGCCACTGAAGCGTTCCTCTCCCGGCACGTGCTCCGCGATCTCACCCCCGATGAACGGCGGCGGACATTAACGCTCCTTGAGATGGAGCGGCAGATGATGTTGATGCAGACGAGTTGCGGCTGGTTCTTCGATGATATCACGGATCCCGGAAGCATCCAGGTGATGCGTCATGCGAGCCGCGCGATGGACCTTGCCTGGCAGATGCTCGGGATAGATCTTGAGCCTGCGTTCATCGATATCCTCAGTCGGGCCCCGGTAAACGACCCCGGGTACGCAACCGGTGCGGCGGTCTATGAGGCACGGGTACGGCCGGTGGCGATGGACCTTGCCCGGGTAGGGGCGCGGGGTGCCCTCTACAGGCTCTTCGGGCTTGAACCTCCCGCACTCCTTGCTCTCCAGGAAGACTGGCGTTATCGCCTGGAAGACGATAAACACCGTGGCCTTGCCGGGACCGTCCATATGCGATCCCGGGTGACGGGTGAGGAAGCGCTCTACGATCTGGTCGCGCTCTATGCGGGGATGGATCGGATCCTCATAGGCATGCGTGAGACGGCCGGCGATGAGGCGCTTCGGGCGGTGTGGGAGGAGGTGAAGGACTCCGGCACCCTCAATGCCTTCCCCCGGGTTTATACTGAGTCCGATCTCAGGGATGAGGAGCGCTGGGCGATCGCCCGCCAGATCCTCCCGGATATCGGCGAGGTTCTCTCCACGACTTACCGGGACGCGGCGGCGCTGATCAGGGTGGTCGAGGATCTCGATATCCCCGAGACCGGGGCTCTCACCCGGCTTACCGAGCACGCATGGAGTGAACGGCTCTGCGCGATGTTTGAGGCAGGGTGCCCTGACTATGATGAAGTTGAGGTACTTGCCAGGAAGATGGAGGAGAAGAACCTCAGACCCGACACTGCGCTCATCGGGGATGCGGCGATCAGGCGGATCACGCTCTCGACACAGGAAGCGGTGGATCGACCCACCGACCCGGCCCCGCTTAATGAGATCGTCCGCATCGTCCGGTGTGTGAGACTGCTCAAGATCCCGCTCACCTTCTGGGAGAGCCAGAACGTTATAATTCGTATGCGCACGCATTATAGGGAGATGTGGCGGCATGCCTGTGATGGTGACATGGATGCAGATCGGTGGGCGGAAGCGTTTGAGAAGGTGGCGATCTGCCTCGGCGTGAGGCTGATATGAACAGGCGGGGCAGCGGTGTTCTCCTCCATATAACGTCGCTCCCATCGACATACGGTATCGGTGACCTCGGGCCTGAGGCATACCGGTTTGTGGATCTCCTTGCCGGTGCAGGGCAACAGTACTGGCAGATCCTCCCTCTCAACCCGACATGCCCGGGCCCCGGCAACTCGCCCTACCAGAGCACCTCGGCGTTTGCCGGGAATACCTGGCTCATAAGCCCTGAGCAGATGGTCGTAGACGGTCTCCTCGATCCCGGGGATATAGAGGATCCGCCCGCCTTCCCGGAGGACCGGGTGGACTATCGGGCGGTCATGGATTATAAGATCAACCTCTTTAGCCTGGCGTTTGAGCGGTTCAGGGAGCGGGGTCCGGATTTCCACTATGAGGAGTTTGCTGCCCGGAATGTCTCGTGGCTCAATGATTACGCCATATTCGTCGCCCTCAGGGAGAAGTTCGCAGGGAAGGTCTGGGGGGACTGGCCGCCCGGTATAAGGGACCGGCACCAGGATCTCCTGCGAACCTACGGCACCGAACTTGCAGACCGGATCCTCGAAGAGAAGTTCCTCCAGTACGTCTTTGACCGCCAGTGGAAGATGCTCAAGAACCACTGTCGTTCACGACACATCCAGATCATCGGGGATCTCCCGATCTACCTCACCTATGACAGCGTTGACGTCTGGGCAAACCCCGGGCTTTTTAAGCTGGATGAGCAGAAGAGGCCGGCCGCTGTCGCAGGCGTCCCCCCGGATGACTTCAGCGCGACCGGACAGCTCTGGGGAAACCCGGTCTACAACTGGGAAGCGCACCGGATGCAGGGGTTTGCATGGTGGGAGAGCAGGATCGACCGCACCCTCACCCTCGTCGACCGGGTGCGCCTCGACCATTTCCGTGGATTCGTGCAGTACTGGGAGGTGCCGGCCAATGAGACGAACGCAGAGAACGGGCGCTGGGTCGATGCGCCTGGCCAGGAGCTCTTCACCCTGCTTGCCCGGAGCAGATCCTGTCTTCCCATCATCGCTGAGGATCTCGGATACATCACCCCTGATATCCACGAGGTGATGGCCTATTTCGGATTCCCGGGGATGAAAGTCCTGATATTCGGCTTCTCCGGCGATATCGCTCAGAATCCACACGCGCCCCACAACGTTCATGAAGGGTGCGTCGCCTACACGGGGACACACGACAACAACACCATCAGAGGGTGGTTTGAGCACGAGGTCTCGGGCGAGCAGAAGAATCTTATATTCCGCTACATCGGGGGGTCGTTCGGCGCGGAACATGCCCACCGGATCTTCATCCGCCTGGCGATGATCTCCCCTGCCCGGATCGTGATCATTCCGATGCAGGATATCCTCGGCCTCGGTGAGGAGGCGCGGATGAACCGCCCGGGCACGACCCGGGGGAACTGGGAGTGGCGACTCCGCCGGGGGCAGATGCAGGAGCTACAGGAGTTCTCGGATATCACCGGACTCTACGGGCGGAGGTGATGATCCGGCGGTGTAGCGTGGTGCCCGTGAAATTTCTTCAGGTTCCTGGTTTTCTGAAAACATCCTCCCGGTTCTCCGGAAAGGGACGTATCCTCTTCTGGTCCCCTGTATTCCACTGCGCAAATGGCCTTATTGAAGGTATCCCGATCCGATGCCTCTTTTATACCCCGCGCCCTTCACACCTCATAATAATCTCTATTTCTTATTATCTCGAACTGTAGTTAAAATAAGTAGGCTTATATAATAATGAACGCGGATGTATATTACTCACAGGGGATGGATTCCATGGAGGACTCAATACACGATCAGTTTACCCACGTTCCGGAACGGATCTCCGGACTTGTCGACCTCGCGTACAACCTCTGGTGGAGCTGGAACCCGGAGGCCCGGGCACTCTTCAAACAGGTGAACCGGAGGGTATGGAAGGAGAGTATCCATAACCCGGTCCGGATGCTCCGTGAAGTACCGGTCGAATTCCTGGAAAAGGCAGCCGGAGATCCTGCCTACCTCCGCCGCTACGACATTGTGATGCACCGGTTCAGGAATTACATGAACGCCACCGGAACCTGGTTCTCCGCCGAGTACTCGGACAGCCGTTCACTCACGATCGCCTACTTCTCGGCTGAGTACGGGCTCCACCACTCACTTCCTATCTACGCAGGTGGACTCGGGTTCCTCGCCGGCGACCACCTCAAGGAGGCGAGCGATCTCGGTCTTCCTATGGTTGCGGTCGGGTTCCTGTACTCGCAGGGCTACCTGCATCAGAAGATCGATCACAACGGGTGGCAGATGGATATCAATGAACCGCTGGACTTTGATGCGGCACCCATCACCCGGGTGCTCAACTCATCAGGTGAACACCTGGTGATCCAGGTTCCACACATCGACCCGCCCATCCATGTCGC
>JAAYND010000214.1 GCA_012521035.1 Methanomicrobiales archaeon | reverse complement strand
CGCGACGGTCTCGTCCGTCGAGCCGTCGTCGACGACGAGGACAGCGTCGGCATGCCGCCGGGCGCCGACGATGGTCTTTGCGATGTAGGCCTCCTCGTTGTAGGCGGGCATCGCAACGAGAGTCCGGATAGACCGCCCCCCCACGAGATCATCCACAAGCAACCCCACATCCTCCCCGTACCTGGCCGGGGGAGCACGGGCGCTCATACACCCTCCGGGAGGGCCGCCATGCCGCCGGCCGGGCGGGAGTGGGTCTGAAGATTCATCAGGCTGGTCATGGGTATCAGAAGTGGTATCGCCGTGCAGATGGATCGCTACATCAAGTGCTTCCGTATGAAGATCTTCAGCGAGATCTTCAGCCGGAATACCTCTAGCCTCGTGGGCGTTATGCAGTTTTTCCCGGGTATACTTAAATATCTGCCGGAAAAATCGCGGAGAAAAAACGGAGAGCTTAAATAACCCATCGAGGCTCCGGGAGGACCGGGAACGATCCACCCCCGGGCCGGCACAGGGGATCGGGGCGCTCCAGCGGATGGGGTATTAAATCGTTGTGAAACCGTATCACTACGTAAATCTGAGATTTTGAGATAATCATATAATTCCAGGCGCGCCCGGGAGGGAGTGCCCGTCCGGAGCGTCGGATGGGAAAAGCGGCAGATAAAACCTCGCAGAAGAGTTTCCACCCCGCCGGCTGCCCGATCCGGGGTCCAGGCCGGCCGGGCCACCGGCGCCCCGAAAGAGCGATCCAGGGCGCCACAGAAGAGCCCGCCAGCGCCCCGGCCAGCCCTCGCGCGCCAGATAACGCCTCAAAACCTGGAGCCCCCCGCTCCTGCGCTGCCATCACACTGAAGAACAGCACCCGCGAGGGGAGGCCTGAGCCCTCCAGCCATGGATCCCTCCAGGGGGCGGCAACCGGCCCCCGGCGGAGCACACGCCGGAGGATAACGATCGAGAACCCGCAGGCCGCCGGGCATGGCCCGGAAGAGAACCCCCGCCGGGACGAAAAAAACACCCGCCGCGAATCCCCCCGGTGTAACAGTACGTAACAGCAGGAGAGCCAAACCCCCCGACAGGCGGCAGAACACCCCCGGACAGCCTGCGAGTACAGGCCCGGACGCGAATGATTGACCCGCGACCTGGTTTTGCGTGAGAGCGAAATGCCCCCCATCCACCGGCCCGGCGCGGACAGGCCGGCGTCCTCCG
Source organism: Methanomicrobiales archaeon (assembly GCA_012521035.1). Lineage (GTDB taxonomy): Archaea > Halobacteriota > Methanomicrobia > Methanomicrobiales > Methanoculleaceae > Methanoculleus. The sequence continues at coordinate 393 of JAAYND010000214.1, read as the reverse complement.
ATCTCACCAGAATACATTCAAGGGAACACAGCGACTACTCCTCGTGGCCCCGGCCATCGATGGCCTCTATCCTGAGAAGATCCAGGAGAGAATGGTCCGGCGAGAAGATCTCGATGCTGATCCTCGATACCCTCGAGATCCTGGGTAACCCCGGGATGATGGCGACGATTCAGGTGAGCGAAGAAGATATCGCTGCCGGCTGGTTCAGGGAAATATCCTCAATAGACGACCTCCTCGATGAGTTGTCCTGACGATCCGGAGGACCGATTGCAAAGGCCCTACTGACTGATCTTCCTCCCTGACGAAAAAGAGAACCGGATAGCAATCGATCTCCGCCAGCACATCTACAACTCCCGCTCCTGCGCGGGAACCCCCGGGGAGGGGGTCAATTCG
>JAAYND010000021.1 GCA_012521035.1 Methanomicrobiales archaeon | reverse complement strand
TGTCGACGGGGAGGGGGTTCCCTCCCCGGCCCCTCCCCGGGTGATATCCCCACGGTCCGGCGTATGGGATGATGCCAGTGAAGGGCATGTTTGGGGTTGCCTCCCCTGGCCGGCTTTTCCGGGGATATCGCGACTACTGCCCCCGCCCACGGGGGCGGGGGAGGAGCGCCGGAGGCGCGGGAGGGGTGGGGGAGAGAGGAGAGCGGTGCATGACGAGATGCCGGCGAAGAGTATTTTCAGGGTCGCCTCCCCCCGGTTGCGCCCTTCCCGGGCTCTTGCCACGAGAACCCCGCTCCGGGGCGGGGACCCTGTGGAGGGACTGTGCGGTTCTCTTCGCCGGGGAGGGGGTTCCCTCCCCGAGCCCCTCCCCGGGCGATATCCCCACGGTCCGGTGTATGGGATGATGGTGGTGAAAAGCATACTCAGGGTCGCCTCCCCTGGCCGGCCTTTCCGGGGATATCGCGACTACTGCCCCCTCCCCCGGGCGGGGGAGGAGCGCCGGAGGCGCGGGAGGGGTGGGGGAGATAGAAGAGCGGTGCATGGCGAGGTGCCGGCGAAACGCACATTCAGAGTTCCCTCCCGGCCCCTCCCCGGATGATATCCCCACGGCCCGGCATATGGGATGATGCCGGCGAAGGGCGGAATCGGGGCCAGCATACCTGGCCGGCCTTTCCCGGGATATCGCCGGCACTGCTCCCCGGGCGATACCCCCACAGCCCGGTGCCCGCGAGAACACCGGTAAAGAAAGAATAGAATCAGGGGCTGCCTTCCCCGGATCCCTCAGGACTTTGTTATCTCAGCGTAGTAGTAATCGCCGGCGGCCATCTGCTCCCGGTCCAGGAACGACCCCGGTTTGTTTATCCGCGGCCGGCCGGTTTTGTCGCGCCGGAACGTGATCCCGAGCGCCGCGAGGAACTTATTCATGCCCGGCGCCATGTCAAAGGGTCCTGTGGCCTTGCCGCTGACGCCGGGTTCGCCGTCGAATACCAGGATCCGGTCGCTGATCATGTCGATCACGTAGATGTCGTGATCGATCACGAGTGTGCTTGCATCCCGGCCCTCGGCGTGCCGCCGGATCAGTCTCGATATCCTGACCCGCTGCTCCACGTCGAGGTGTGCGCTCGGTTCGTCCAGGATGTAGAGGTCGGCGTCCCGCGAGAGGCAGACCGCTATCGCCACCCGCTGGAGTTCGCCGCCGGAGAGGGTATTTACCGGTGACTGGAGGATCGGGGCGAGGGTGAGGGGCTCTATGATCTCGTGCTGGTAGTAGGAGGTATCAAACTTCGTCGTCGTCTGCCTGAGGATCTCCTCAACAGTCGCCCTGGTGTCGCCCTTGAGGTACTGGGGCTTGTAGGATATCCGCACCCGGGTGTCCATCGATCCTGTGTCCGGCTCGATCACCCCGGCGAGGAGCTTTGCAAACGTGCTCTTCCCGATGCCGTTCGCCCCGACGACCCCGAGGACCTCGCCATTCCGGACCTCCCCGCCGTCGACGACGAGCGAGAACTGCTCGAACTTCTTCGTCATCTCCGGGAACCGGAAGAGCTCCTCCCGGTCCACCTCCGAGGCGTGGGCCCGGGCCTCAAACGTCACCGCGAAGTCCCTGAACCTGACGTTCTCCTCCGGGAGGAAGCCCTCCAGGTACTGGTTGATCCCCACCCGGACGCCCTTCGGATAGGTGATGACGCCGAAGGTTGCCGGCTTTCCGTAGGCGATATGCACGGTATCGGCGAGCATATCGAGTATGGCGAGGTCGTGCTCGACGATGACGACCGGCCGCTCAAGTGCGAGTTCGCGGATCAGGTTTGCGGCGGCCATGCGCTGGTAGACGTCGAGGTACGGCGTGATCTCGTCGAGGAAGTAGAAGTCGGCGTCCCGCGCGAGGCAGGCGGTGATCGCCACCCGCTGGAGTTCGCCGCCGGAGAGGTTCTTGATCGTCCGGTCGAGTATGGGCCCGAGGGATAGCCGGTCGATGTAGTGGTCGAGCTTCCCGCGCTCGTCGGTGGTCGCGAGGAGTTCGCGTACCGTTCCTGCAAAGACCTTCGGGATCTGGTCGATGTACTGCGGTTTTACGGCGACCTTCATCTTCTTCTGCGAGAGCATCTGGATGTAGTCGAAGAGCTCGGTCCCCTGGAAGAGGTCGAGGACGTCCTCCCAGGATACCTCTGTGTCGGTCACCCCGAGGTTCGGGATGATCATCCCCGCGAGGATCTTGACCGCTGTGCTCTTCCCGATGCCGTTTGGTCCGAGTATGCCGGTGACCTTCCCCTCGACCGGGATCGGGAGGCCGTAGAGGACGAACCCGTTCTGGCCATAGCGGTGCGTCGGCTGGTCGAGCTCCTCGGGGAGGTTGACGATATCGAGCGCCTCAAACGGGCACTTCTTCACGCAGATCCCGCAGCCCACGCAGAGCTCCTCGGATATGACGACCTTCTGGTCCTCGCCGATGATGATGGTCTCATCTCCGGTCCGGACACGCGGGCAGTAGAGGATACATTCGGTGCCACACTTGAGGGGGTGACACCGATCACGGTGTACAACAGCGATTCGCATGGGGGATCAGAGGATTGTGGTGGTCAGGAGGAGTGTCCAGGTCATGAACCAGAGAGCGAACGCCATAAAGCTCTGGTAGAACCAGTCCTTGCTGGTCAACTTCATGTAATCGATCCCGAGGATCATGAATACGTGCTTCTGGAAGACCACGCCCGCCGCGAGGAGGAGGAGGCCGATGATGCCGTTTGACTGGAGACCGGTCGCGGGGTCCGGTGTGCCGGAGAGGTAGAACGAGAGTATCCCTGTCAGGATACCCATGAAACAGGCCGTCAGTGTCCGCTTTACCCTCTCTCTATGCTCGGCCTGTTTCCCGGCGCGTGTCCCCGGCCGTGTCGTTTCAGCCTCTGCTGCTACCGCATTGTCGCTCATCGTTGACACCAATATTACTTACGCTACTCCCGGAAGGAAACGGTTGCATGCCCTTTCCTGCAGGCTTGCAGGTAGCTTCCCGGATTGGCAGGAATTCGTATAATAATAGGATCTTTCCCGGTTATAAAGATAAGTACCTTCGAGCGCGGGTCTCTCCCGGGGTGAGGAGTTGCCCGATCCCGCCAAACCCGGGATCTCTCCTGCCGGGAGTACCTTTCTTTAGGTACCGGCTCGATATATACACCGGAATCAATGGCGACACTACAGGGTATGAGCGGGGTCGATCTTCGGGCGCTGGTAGCGGAGGCGGCCGATCGCCTCCCGCTCTGGGTCGGAAAGATCTACCAGTTCGATGCAAAGACCCTCGGTATCAGGCTAAACGGAGAGGACCGGGCAAAGTACCTCTTCCTCGTGGAGACGGGACGGCGCGCCCACTTCACCGCCGAGTTTCCAAGGCCCCCAAAGCATCCCCCGGGGTTTGCGATGCTGCTCCGAAAGCACCTCGATGGCGGCCGGGTGCTCGGCATCCGGCAGCTCGGGATCGAGCGGACCATGAGTATCGATATCGGGAAGAGAGATACGACCTACCACCTCATATTCGAGGTCTTCGATGAAGGAAACGCCATCCTCTGCGACGAGGACTACACGATCATAAAACCCCTCTGGCACCACCGGTTCAAGGACCGGGATGTGGTTCCGGGCGCGACCTATGCGTTTTCGGGGACAGACTGCTCGACGCTCTCGCCGGATGAGTTCCGGGGGTTGCTCGCCGGCTCGGACCGCGATATCGTCAGGACACTTGCCGTCGGGTGCATGCTCGGCGGCGTGTACGCTGAGGAGGTCTGCCGTATGGCGGGTGTCGATAAGAGCGCCGCGGCCGCGGACGTGGATGCGGAGGCCGTCCGGGATGCTTTTGACCGGCTGATGACCGATGTCGGGCAGCGCCGGGATCCCGTGATCACGAACTCCGGGTGCTGGCCGGTGGTGCTCGCCGGGGATGAGGTCCGCGAGCGGTTCGAGACCTTCAGCGAGGCCCTGGATGCCTTCTACCCGAAGATCGAGGGTGAGAAGGGGGAGGCTCCTGGCACAAAGCCCCGGCTCTCCCGGGAGGAGGTGATCCGCCAGCGCCAGGCGGACGCCATTCGTGGTTTTGAGAAGAAGATCAAGCGCTACGAGCGGGTCGTGGAGGCGCTCTACGAGAACTACCAGGTTGTCACCGGGGTTATAGAGGCGCTCGATGCGGCGAGCCGGATCCGGTCGTGGCAGGAGATCGAGGCGGTCCTGAAGGCGAACCGCGATAACGCGGCCGCAAAGATGGTCTGCGCCGTTCACCCGGCGGAGGCGGCGGTGGAGGTCGAGGTCTCCGGGGAGCGGGTGAAGGTGTTCGTCCATGAGACGATCGAGCAGAACATCGGCCGCTACTACGACCAGATCAAGAAGTTCAAGAAGAAGAAGGCCGGCGCCCATGCTGCCATGGAGCGGACGATCGCGGAGAAACCCCGGCGAAAGGAGCGTCTCGTCCTCCAGAAGAAGCGGTGGTACCACCGGTTCCGGTGGTTCATGACGTCGGATGGCGTCCTTGTTATCGGCGGCCGGGATGCCTCCCAGAACGAGGAGCTCGTCAAGAAGTACATGGAGGGCGGGGATCTCTTCATCCACGCCGATGTCCACGGCGGGAGCGTCGTCATCGTGAAGGGAGCCACCGAACACCTGGATGAGGCCGCGGTGTTCGCGGCATCCTACTCGAACGCCTGGAAGGCCGGACATTTCTCGGCCGATGTCTACGCTGCCCGCCCGGACCAGGTGAGCAAGACGGCTGAGGCGGGTGAGTACGTGGCCCGGGGGTCGTTCATCGTCCGGGGGGAGCGACAGTACTTCAGGAATACTCCCGTCGGTGTTGCGATCGGTCTCCAGGTGACGCCTGAGGTCGCTGTGATCGGTGGCCCGCCATCGGCCGTCACCGGGCGGGCGAAGGCATGGGTGACCCTCCAGCCCGGGCAGTACGAACCGAACGATACGGCGAAGAAGGTCATCAGGGCGCTCCGGGAGAAGCTCCCCGAGGATGAGTGGAAGAGTCTCAAAGGCGCGCTGAACACCGAGGCGGTCGCGGCGTTCGTCCCGCCCGGGGGTTCCGATATCGTTGAACCATGAAGGCTGAGGTTCTGGAGTTAAAGAGGCAGTTCGGCGAGATACGACTCTTTCCTGAGACGCTCGACGACCTCTGGCACCTCTCCCACCTCATCGGGCCGGGGGATCTCGTCTTTGCGACGACGTTTCGGAGCGTTGAGGCGGCGACCGACAAGCTCCGGCCGGAGAAGGTGGAGAAGAGGCCGGTCCGGCTCGGCATCCGGGTCGAGAAGGTGGAGTTTCACCAGCATACGAACCGGCTCCGGATCGCCGGGGTCATCGAGAGCGGTGTGGACGTGAGTTCGCACCACACCCTCAATGTCGAGCCCGGGTACGAGATATCGGTGATAAAGCGGTGGCGGTCGTTTGACTGCGAGCGGCTGAGGCGGGCCGTCGATGCCTCGGCCTACGGCGTCGTCCACGTCGCGAGCATCGAGGAGGGGGAGGGGCAGGTCTACCGGCTGCGCCAGTTCGGCCCCGAGTGGGTGGCGACCATCACCGCCGGGAGCAGCAAGGGTGCGGATACCGGTACCAGGTCGGTGCTCTTTGAGAAGATGCTTGAGGTGCTCGGCATGGTCACCGGCCCCCTGGTCGTGGCGGGGCCGGGGTTTGTGAAGGAGGAGTTTGCGGACTACGTGAGGAGGCACGCGCCCGATCTCGCGGAGCGGATGCTCGTCGTCGATACCCGGCGCATCGGGCGGGGGGCCGTGCAGGAGGTCATCGGGCAGGGGATCCTCGATCGATTGCTCGGCGATCTCCACCTCGCCCGGGAGGTCCGGTTGATGGACGAAGTCCTGCTCCGGATCGCGACCGACGGTGCCGTCGCTTACGGTCTCTCCGACCTGCGGCGGGCGATCAACTACGGTGCGGCGGAGACGGTGCTTATATCTGATGTGCTACTCCGGGATGCCGGCGCCGTCGGCCTCGTCGAGCAGGCGGAGCATGTCGGGGCGTCGGTCGTTGTGATGAGCACCGAGTTTGAGCCCGGGGAGCGCCTGGAGGCCCTCGGCGGTGCGGCGGCGCTTTTGCGGTATAAGATCGAGTGAGCGGGCGATCTCTCGATCGATGCAGGATGCCCACAGCGGAAAGTTCCGCGGCCGTTATCTTGTGGTGGGCGGGGTTCCCGGGTAGAGGGAGGGGGTCTGGTGGTGCATCTTCCGTGCTTTGGCCGGCGTTGCCTGCAGGTCGGGGTGCGGGTGCATTGAGTCGCATCACAAATGAGTGTACTATTTCGCGGTTGCGGGGGCAGGTGCCGGGCCTGGTTACTGTTGCTGATACCGGCCCTGCCAGAAAACATCCCTTATCTCTCCTCAAGCAACCTCCGGATCGCCCGGAGCTCCCTGAGGACCGCATCGCCTGCCTCCGGCTCTCCCTCGACCGCGACCGGCTCTTCTCTCCGCACAAACCCCATGATCCTCTCCTGGAGGGCGCCGGCGTCCTCGATCCCGGCGAGGACGATCTCGGCCCGCGCCTGGCCGGAGTAGCCGGCGGTCTGGATGTGGAGTGCTGAGAAGGAGAAGAACCTCATCAGGGGGCCCTGGGCGATATCGACGTTCGTGATCCGGTTGTAGGGGACGATGCCGGTCTGCCTGAACCAGACGCCCCGCTGCCAGGTGATCTCGGTGGCGGTGAGGCGGTAGGTGATGCTCCTGTAGTAGAGCGGTATCCAGAAGAGGACGAAGAGGATGATGGCGAGGGTCGGCACGCCTATGAGCACACCAGCGTTCGGCGCGAAGGCTATTGTCGGGAGCAGCCAGGGCAGGACGAATATGACGACGATCAGGACCAGAGTTGCGTAGAGATACGACCGGTACTGCGGTGCCGGCGCAAACGCATCTCCAGCGCGGACGAGAGACATGGTATCAACTATCGATCCAGGGTGGTTAAGTTTTTCCGTCCCCTGTATGAGAGGCGTTGTGAGATCCCGCCACCCCGGGGAGCAGATCGCCCTCCGGCACCCGGTGTGGCTATAGACGTACCATCACATGCTACGAGGGGCGGCATTGCCCGGTCAGTGAGTATACTCGATGATCCTGACATCCGGGCCGAGGGCCCTGATGACGCTCTCCCGTATGGCGGCGTAGTGCGGGCACGGGTAGCCAATGGGGTTTCCCCTGGTGATGCACGATGCAAACACGATCGCATCTGCCCCTCTCTCGACAAGCATCTTCGCCCGGGGGATCGCCCTCTTTCCAGGGCACCCGCCGCAGGTGACAAATCCGACGATCTCAACGGGGCCGGTCTCTGCAAAAGCGCCCTTCCCCTCTCGGGTCACGATGAAGTCCGTGGTTCCTGGACAGATATCCTCGGTCATCAGGCAGCGGATGATACCAACTTTCATGTAAGGAAACTCTCCGCTACAGGCGATAAATGCATCTATAGCCCCCCGGGGGTGTGGTTACAGTACCGCCGGCAGTCGCCTTCTGCGGATCCTCGCATCCCCCATCGGGCCGCGAGCTCTGCCACTCACTCCCGCATGGGGCGCACAGAGAACCTCTCGCAGATCCCCGCCGGCGCCTCCTGGCCGGCAGGCCGGTCCTGCCACCCGGGCACGGCAACCTGCGCGCGGGTGCCTTCATGGGAACTGTCCCGGACACCCTGGATGGAATAGTTCTTTCCCGGAATCCCTGTAATAATGCATAATTTCCACGGATGTTCCCGGAAAATGCAGGAAAAATTAAATAGTCCTATCATTAATGACCTGCTATGAGCAGAGGTTTAATCATCCTCTTTGTGGCGTTCATCGTGATGAGCATTGCCACACCCGTGGCATGCGCTGCCGGGCAGGAGAACCCCTTCCAGGTCGATGCATTCCGGACGGTGGTGCAGGTGCAGACCGACGATGCCGTCCTCGGATGGATCACATACGTTGACCCTGGCGGATCCGCCTGCATCTGCCGGGAAGTGCACATAATCACTCCGGTGGTAGGGGAGACGCTCCTCCACGGGGATATAATCTCCCTGCCGCGCGGGCAGTCCATAAGGCTTCAGATGGTTGACCGGTCAGAGGAGACGGTGCTCGATGGTGGGGTCGATGGAGAGACCGTCTTTATCGAGAGGTACTCCGGAACCGGGGAAGGTGGGTACCTCAGCGGTGTGGTTGAGCGTTTCCTTCCGGATTCCGTAAAGCCGTCCTGGCGGTACATCAGCAGCATTCTGGATGATCTCCTCGCCAGTATAAGCAGGTACCTTGATAGCGGTGGTTCTGGCATCCCCGGTGCCGACTCAAATATGGAAGAGATCCGCACCGGAATTGAGGTCTTCAGGTGATCGTCCGGTCTCCCGTCATTCTTTGAGTGCATGCCGGCAACCGGGACTGCGAGGGGGTCTCCGGGCAGAGGTTCGCGCTGGAACCCCTGCCCCGTAGTACCAGATCCCCGGCAGCCACCACCCTCTGGTATCCCCGGATATGGCGTCTTGTGCCGGTATTCTACCACCTCTGCACTCCCGGGTGGCGGCGATCAGAGAGTTACTCCTCTGCGCAGTAGATCCCGGCAGATGCATTGCCTCCATCTCCCCCGCCGGCGTTCCTCCTATCTTGAAATCGTCTCCCCAAATATCCCCCATTCTGGCCAGAACTCATCGGAACATTTTTATTCTCTCGGCGTTATGGGCGGGTCCGTGTCCCGGCATATGGGATGCGAATGCCATTGGTGGTGAGAAGTATGCCAGAAGAAAGACCCTCAGTCAGGGGCGGGCAGGCCTCTGCAGCACAGACCACATCTGTTGAAAAGCTGAGTGCATCTGCATTCCAGAAATTCCTTCACGGTATAGACTACCCTGCAGGAAAACAGGACCTGATCAACCATGCCAGGAAGAACAAAGCACCTGACTCGGTGATCGAGGTCATCGAGATGTTTGAGGATAAGACATTCCACTCCGCAGCGGACGTAAGCCAGGAGTTTGGCAGGGTCAAATAACCCCTGCTATTCCCGGTTCAGGCACGTCATCCGTCGACCTGCCCCGGCAGGCCTTCTCCCCGGGAGAGGGCAATAGCGGCCGGGGCAACCGATGGGAGCGGTGCTCCGATGGTGTTTGAGTCGAGGAGCATCCTCTTTTCTGTCCCGGTGCATCTTTGCGGTGCAGGTGATTCCTCGCGCACCCCCGCCTGCTTTCAGGATTCGTTTCCAGTAATAACCGGTCTTTGCCCGGCACGGTACTGATGGAATGGTATGTCCCGGCCTGCTATCTCTGATGATCCTGCCCTCCAGACAGGGATGCGGATCTGCCTTCAGGGTGGGAGGAGGTTTTGCCGTGCTCGCCCCGGAGCGGCCGCTTCGCCCGATGAAACCTGAGAGCGGCTGCCAGGCGGGCAGTTTTGAGGTTGGGTGAAAATATTGCGAGGAGATTCCGGAATTCCGCATGAAGCCTCCCGGAAAAAATAGAAATGTTCATCAACCATCCAGGTGTTCTCCTCTTCTATGAACCACTGCACAACCACTGCACTTCTGGTCGTATCCACCATCCTTCTCCTCTTTGTGGCAGGATGCACTGCCACAACAGAAGAGAACCTGCCCGGCGCATCCTCTGCCTCGCCGGCCGACGAGGCCTACGCCCGGGGGGTGGCCGAATACGCGAGCGCGAACTACCGGATCGCCGAAGAGTGCTTCGCCAGGGCGTATGCCCTCTCCACCGACGCCGGAGATACAGATAAGGCGCTGATGGCGAGGAACGCCATGTTCCGGGCGAACAGGACATATATCGAGTACCCGTTCAAGAGATCGGCCGCAGAGGCGGCGTTGCGGGAGAGAGTTCCCGGTATCACCGACGCAGGCATAGCCGACTGGCTGGACAATCGCGCCCAGACGATCGTCTCAGAGAACGAGACGCTCTACTTCAACGATGTCGCCGGGAACTACCTCTACGCGCATTTCGATGAGATGCAGAAGCAGAACGCGAGGGATCTCGACTTCGACTACATTGCCCGGTACGCCTGGTCAGAAGATCAGCCCGAAGGGACCGGGCCCTACGTAAACCCGGTACACTACACAGGTGTCGAACGGCTGGAGATCCCGCACGAGGCGCTCCCCTCGTCCGGGGTTCTGAAGATCTGGTTCCCGCTTCCGGTCGAGACGGATGCGCAGAAGAACGTCACCGTCACGAACCTCTCGTGCCCCGACTTCATCGCCGCCGGTCCGTTCACCACGGGATCCATCGGCTACGTCTACTACGAGGTTCCGGTCGGAGCGGTCAACGGGGACCTCGTCCTCTCTGCGGATATCGACTTTGTCTCCTACGAGCAGATCTTCCGTGGTATCGACCCGGCAAAGGTCGGGAAGTACAACACGAGTGACCCTGAATACCTGCTCTACACCCGATCCGAGCGTAACATCGAACTCACAGATGCAGTCCGGGAGAAGGCGCGGGAGATCGTCGGGAACGAGACAAACCCGCACCTCCAGGCGCAGATGATCTATTACCATATCATCGAGACCTATCCCTACAGCCACGTCCCGCACGGTTCACTCGATGCCCGCGAGCCCGGGGTCGCTGAGTCGACCTACATGTTCGAGACCGGCCACGGTGACTGCGGCACCCAGAGCATGCTCTTCTCAGCGTTCTGCCGGTCGCTCGGGATCCCCGCCCGCGCCATAGGGGGCTACCAGATGCTGATCGCCGAGACACCCGGCGCCCACTTCTGGGCGGAGTACTACCTGCCCGGCTACGGCTGGGTTCCAGACGACGTGACTGTCGCCGAGGCGGCAGACTGGGTCGTCATACCTGAGGAGAAGCGATCGGCGTTCAAGGACTACTACGCCGCGAACCTCGATCCGACACGCCTCATATTCCAGAAGAATGTCGACGCCCCGATGGACCCGGCCATCCCCGACGATGCCGTCGTCTTCCGGGCTGTCCGGCAGATCCCGGCGGTCGTCTCCGATACGGCAGACTACGATCTGGATCTCTTCTGGCAGGAAGGCTTCAGCATCAGCCTCGCGGTTGTCGACCAATAATCCCCCTTTTTCACCCGGATCGAGCGCAATTCCGATCCACACCCCGGGAAGTCTCATGTAACACTCTCATCACCCGCACACCGCGCAGGGGTTGACTCTGGAACCCCGATGAGGGAGGTTATGATCGAGACGGGTCGCGCCCGGAGCCTGTTGACCCGCGAAGGAATGATCTGCGATGGGATCGTAGCGCGAGTGATCCAGGTGGTCCGGGGCCCGGTCCGGCAGTATGCCCCCACTCAGACACGGCCCCTGCAATCAGGGGCCCGGTTCTGTATCCGCTATGGCCGTCCCGGGTGTCTGGATGACCCGATCACTGCGACCGTCGCAAAGGAGACCAGCCTATCTCTGAGAGATCTCCGTTCGAAGGCACAGAGCCGCGAGAAGGAGCCGGAGGTCCGGGCTGCCCTGGTCGAACGGATATGACCCTCCAGGCAGGGGTGCCGCCGACCGTAACCGCGCGGTCCCACGTGCGCGAGGCACCCCGGCGGCGATGCCGTCAGGATATCTCAGACCATCGATGCCCGGATACCTGGCACCCTGAAAAACCCCTGAAGTCATAGACGCGCAATCTGGAGTGTCCGAACACACCTCCCTGGATCCGCCGGGGAGGTAAGAAAGAATGCGAGGAGCCGGATTCGAACCGGCGAACTCCTACGAGAATAGGCCCTGAACCTATCGCCTTTGACCTGGCTTGGCAACCCTCGCGCCTGGTACTATAGTACTTTCATCAAAATAAAGGTGATCACTCCCCGCATCTCTCGGGTGAAGTGGAATCATGGGAGTTATTCTCTATGAACTGTTTCATCTCCCTCTCGCGGAGCTCATACCGCTTGATCTTGCCTGAGATCGTCTTTGGGAGTGAGTCTACAAACTCGATCGCGCGGGGGTACTTGTAGGGCGCTGTCACCTGCTTGACGTGCTTCTGGATATCCTTGATCAGCGATTCAGTGGGCCGGTACCCGGGTTTGAGGACGATGAACGCCTTGACGATCAACCCCCTGATCACGTCAGGCGATCCGACGACCGCCGCCTCCTGCACGGCGGGGTGCTCCATGAGCGCGCTCTCCACCTCAAACGGTCCGATCCGGTAGCCGGAGGACTTGATGACATCGTCATCGCGGCCGATGAACCAGAAGTAGCCATCCTCATCCATACACGCCTTATCGCCGGTGTAGTAGAATCCGTCCTGAAAGACCCTCTGGTTCTCCTCCTCATTGTTCAGGTATCCACGGAAGAACCCGACCGGGCGGGGGTTCGTCTTGATCGCGATGCGTCCCTCCTCCCCGACACCAACCGCATTCCCATCATCGTCGTGGAGCTCGATATGCCAGCCAGGTGAGGGCCTCCCCATGGATCCGGGCTTGGGCTTCATGCCCGGGAATGTCCCGATACAGAGCACCGTCTCGGTCTGACCGTAGCCCTCGTAGATCGTCATACCGGTCCCCTCCTCCCATGCCCGTATAACCTCAGGGTTGAGTGGTTCGCCGGCGCTACAGCAGTGCCGGAGTTCGGAGAGATCGAACTTATCGAGGTCAGCGAGTATCAGCATCCGGTAGATGGTCGGGGGGCAGCAGAACGTCGTGATCCCGTAGCGCTCCAGTAGCGGCAGGATCTCGGTGGCATGGAACCGGCCCCTGATATCGTAGACAAATATGCACGCGCCCACGATCCACTGGCCGAAGAGTTTTCCCCACGCGCTCTTGCCCCATCCGGTATCCGAGATCGTCAGGTGAAGATCGTTCCCATGCAGGTCATGCCACAGGCGCGCGGTGACGAGATGCCCGAGCGGGTAGGTGTGATCGTGGATCACCATCTTCGGCTCACCGGTGGTGCCGGAGGTGAAGAAGATCAGGAGGGGATCGGTCGATCTGGTCCGGTGCAGCCCCGGGAGATTCACCAGTTTATGCGAACAGGGCGCGGGGTAGTCGAGCTCTACCGGATAGCTGACCCACCCATCTCTCGTGTCGTCGATCATGAGCCGGACCCTCAACGTCGGGCACTCATCCCGGATCTCCTCGACCTTATCCGCGTGTTCGGCCATGGTGATGATCATCTTGATGCCCGCCGCCTGGATGCGATACTTCAGGTCGTTTGGCGTCAGCATCGTCGTTGCAGGGCAGTACACAGCGCCGAGCTTGATGAGGGCGATCGTGAAGATCCACCACTCCGGGGTCCGGGGGAGCATCAGCATGACCCGGTCGCCCTTCTTGATGCCGTATTTTATACAGATATTGACCGCCTGATTTGAGAGGCGCATGAGATCGAAGAAGGTGTACTTCTTCTCATTCCCCGCCTGGTCGGTCCATATCATGGCAAGCCGGTTCCGGTCCTTCTTCGCCCATGCATCGATCACGTCGAAGCCGAAATTATAGTATTCCGGGACATCTATCTTGAAATTCGCGCAAAGGTCTTCGTAGGAGATCGGGTTTTCTTTGTCATCTGCCATAACGTGATCAATAATGATTTGCGCGCTTACAACTTAAACTATTTACGAAGCGGAAGGTCACCAACCCCCGGCGGAGCATAAAGATTATCCATTAGTATTATGGTCCAAAAAATGATACTCATATCGATGGATGAGAAGGGATACGAGTCACTGAAAATTGAGAACATTGTTGCTTCCGGGGTAATTGCCGACTCAATCGACCTCGAAATAATATCTAATAAAATAAAAAACTGTGAGCTGAATTCAAAGAGGTTCCCGGGAGCGGTCTATCGCATTGAGAAGCCCAAGATCGCGTCCCTGATATTCTCCTCGGGAAAAGTGGTTCTCACCGGTATCAGGAGGAAAGAAGATCTCCCTGTTGGCCTGGATATTATCATGGATTCGCTCCGGAGCGTCGGCGTGGAGACCTACGATGTGCCGCAGGTTGCGATCACAAACATCGTCTGTTCGTACGATCTGGGCAGGTACATCAACCTGAACAAGGTGGTGATCACCCTCAATCTGGAGAATATCGAGTACGAACCCGAGCAGTTCCCGGGGCTTGTGTACCGCATCGAGGATCCGAAGATCGTTGCCCTCCTCTTCAGCTCCGGCAAGATCATCCTGACCGGCGGGAAGAATATCGTGGACATTAAGAGAGGGCTTGATTTCCTGGAGCAGCGACTCGGAACAATCATGTGAAGACGGCTCTTCAGGCTTTTTTTTGAGGGAGGCCTGCCGGAGGCCCCCAGTTTTCCCTGATTCTGAACCGCTCGCGCAGACGCCTGCCCGGGCAACCGACTGTGACTCAAGGTGCGTATAGCCTGACCGGGGCACCCACGCGCGGAGTCCTGGCATCTACACCGCGCCCTTCTCCCTCCCGCGCCTGAGGCCGGCCTCCCCTACCAGTACCGGTGCGTCCTGACGTAATTTCGCTCTGCCTTCAGGATCTCGCGGTAGAGGGCGTCCCCCTCGGTCAGGGTGGCGAGGATCCGGGATGCCACATCGGGGCCGACACCCTTCGCGGCGAGAACCCTCACCGCTTTCTTGCCGCTCGATAGAACGATGTTTGCGTTCCGCAAGAACCGGACCTCGATCGCCCGTTCCTCCTCGGATTTATTCTTCTTTCTCATCGCCGGTATGAACTGCTCGTCCCAGGGTTTCAGCGCCGCGATGAGGCGGGCGTTACAGAGCGGGCACTGTGGCCGGTCGGGGACGCGCTCGACGACTGTCCGGCTCTTCCACTTCCGGCAGTTCATGCAGAAGAGGATGACGTCCTCCTTCTCGATGCGGCGCATAAGGGTTCCGATCACCGCCTGGTCGATCAGTGGCGGGGGGATCATGTCCCGTGACGATGAGAGCCCTTCGCTCCCGAGCGGGCTCAGTCCGCCGGTGGTGATGGCGATCCGGCCGTCCTGGATCGATGCGAGGATCTCCTGCGCCGAATCGACGTCCATGTAGTTGCTGAAGAGCTCCCGGTATGCCTCATCTGCGATGACGGTATCGTCGAAGAGACTGATGAGGCGGTGGATGCTGAACCGTTCGTAGTCGGCGTCAGCATCGATAGCGCCGAACTTCTTTGCGACCTGCACCAGTTTCCACTTAAAGAGCGCTGTCCGCTTCAGGGCGAGTTTCAGGACTCCGGTGAGGTGATCGGGCGCGAGCCCGGCGATTGTCTCCTGGACCTCGAGCGCCCTGACGTTCTCGGGCAGGCGGAGGAGGAAACGGTAGGCGCCGACCTCGATCCCGACGGTCGTCCCGTAGCGGGCCGAGAGGAGGACCGAGAGTGCCCGTGCGAGCGCCTCGTTCGCTTTATGCCCGCCGCAGACGTTGCAGACGACCCCCTCGCCGGTGTTCTCGAGGGTCACGAGGCGATCCGAGGGGACCGGGTAGTTGCCCCGGTCCATGCGGTCAAGCGACTGCTCCGCGTAGCCGATCGCATCGGGGATATCCGAGTACCGGCTAAACGCCCGGGTCCTCCGGAGAGCCCCGACCTCCCGGGCGACGGCGAACGGCACCGGGATCTGCTCTCCCTCCCAGGACGGGACCTCTCCCTTTGCCTTTGTGGCCGGTTCGACCGATATCCTGCCCTCCTCGATCTCAAGCACCCGCCAGAGCTGCCCCTTTGTGATGAAGACCGCCCCGGTGTGCACCCACCCGACGACGAACGACTCATCCAGGGTTCCGACCGTGCGGCGCGAGACGATATCGAAGACCTCCATCTTCCGCTCATCGTGGATCATCGAGAGGTTCTCGATGAGGTAGCGCCGCGCCCGTCCGGTTCTGATTATCCGGGTTCCATCGATCCTGATCAGGCGGTGCTCCGCCATCTGCCCGCATACGGCATCGAGCAGCGGTCCGCACCCGGCGAAGGCGCTCGATGCTTCAACGATCGCCCTGACGCGCGAGATCTCGATCTCCCCGTACTCGACCGCTATCGCCGCCACCTGGTTTGCGAGCACATCAGCGGCGCCGGCGGGAGGGACGATCCGCTCGCACTCGTTCGCCTTCGCCCGGCGCGCGATCACGAACGACTCAAGGAGGTCGTCAAACCCCGTGGCGAGGACGGTGCCCCGCGATATGGCGTCGAGGCGGTGGCCGGCCCGGCCGACCCGTTGCACCAGGCGTGAGACCTGCCGTGGGGATCCGAACTGGACGACATGCTCGATATGCCCGATATCGATACCGAGCTCCATCGATGATGTGGCGATCAGCGCCCGGACCGCGCCCGCCCTGAACCGCTCCTCGGCATCGACCCTGACATCCCGGGAGAGTGAACCGTGGTGGACCTCGACGTCGCCACGGGCAAAGAGCGCATGCCCGAGGGCCTCGGCGGTCACCCGGGTGTTGACGAAGACCAGGGTGGAACCGGGCGCCTCCAGGCACCTGCCGACGGCCCGTGTCTGGGCGGCGAAGTCTTCACCGGCAAACCGGACGTCGATATCGAGATGGCTTGCTACCGGCACCTCGGCGAGCGAGAACGGCCGGGCACCGCAGAGGTACCGGCCGATGTCGTCCGGGTTTCCCACGGTGGCGGAGAGCCCGATCCGCTGGAACTCCCCGGCGTAAGCACTCAACCGTTCGAGTGCCACCGCGAGCTGGGCTCCCCGCTTGCTATCGGCGAGCTCGTGGATCTCATCGATGATGACGTACCTGACGTTCTTTAAGTGCTCACGGAGGCGTTTGCCCATGAAGAGCGCCTGCAGGGTCTCGGGCGTCGTTATGAGAAGGTCAGGCGGGTTTAAGGCCTGCTTCCTCCGTTCGTTCTGCGGCGTGTCCCCATGCCTGACCCCGACCGTGAGCCCGAGCTCCCGGCACCACCACTCGAGCCTTGAGAGGATGTCCCGGTTCAGGGACCGGAGGGGGGTGATGTAGAGCGCCTTAAACCCGGGCCCGGGGGTCTCGAGGAGCCGGTCAAAGACCGGGAAGACCGCGCTCTCGGTCTTTCCCGTGCCGGTCGGCGCCACAAGTATCAGGTTTTTCCCCTCAAAGAGGAGCGGGATGGCCTGCTCCTGGGTCTCAGAGAGTTCGACAAACCCGCGCCGCCGGGCGACCTCCCGCACCTCCGCGCTGAGGAGATCAGCCGCGGTCTTCGGGGCAGAGTGTGGCAGGGGAGCCGACGTATGTGCCATCCGCTAAAAACACCTCCGCGGTCTTCTCGTCTATGCACCGGGAGAGGGGGCCAAGCCCGCTCTTCCGGAGCCGTCCGGTATCGATACCGCCCGCAAACTCGTTGAACGCCGGGACGAAGAGGAGCCGGGTGGGGCTCTCCGGCTGCTCCCCCTCCGGGAGGCAGGATGCGATAACCCCCGAGTAGAGGTAGGCCGGTTGGGCGCGTGCGGCGCACCCGACCGAGTCGGTGAGCGATACGACCGGGTGGTGGTGGCCGAGTATGATGAGGTGGCCGAAGAGTTCGGGGTCAGGGTGGGTGTGGCCGTGGAGGTAGCCGACGCCGTCGATGATCGCACCATCGATGGGCAGGAGCTCTCCGGGCTTCAGGAACCTGCCGATGCCGCCGTCATGGTTCCCGGGCATGATGGCGATCGGCACACGTTCCCGGAACGCCTCAAGTATGCCGGGGAGCTCCCGGTACTCCTGCCTGCTCGTGACCGGGACGTTGTGTTTGACATCGCCGAGGAGGAGAAGGAGGTCGGGCTCTGCCTCCTCGATACAGGCGAGCACCCGGTCCGTCCGGGCGGCACTCCGGCTCGTCACATGGACGCCGTGGCGTTCGAGGCCCGACTCGATACCCATATGCAGGTCAGCGATGACCAGCACACGCCGGTCACGCTCGACCAGGAGGGCCGGGCCGTTCTCAATAAAGTGTAAGCGCATATCGTGTTAGATCAGTTTTATCGTGTCTGATGTGGGCTGGTAACACTCCCCTGCCGCGAGAAGGTCCTCAAGCGCCTTTCGCGCCTCCCGTGCGGAGAGGCCGGATTGCACACCGAGGGCGATGGCATCATCGACCGTGATGCTCTCCTCACCCTCAAGGGCGGCGAGGAGGAGGTCGGAGGCCGCGAGGGGTTCGATATCGATGACGTCGCACGGGCCGGCACTCTCAAGCGCCGCCAGGATCATACCGGCCATATCCCTGAGGTCCGCATCCGTGGTTTCATAACGCTCGATGACCGCTGTGACCTGCTCATCGCCGCCGCCCTGAAGTCCTCTCCTGAGCGCTTCGAGCCTATCGAGCGTTGCGCCGGCGGTCTTCTGCACCCAGAGGTCGCGTGCGGTGCGGTCAACCACGCGGAGTGCCTCTGCCTCCACCGCCGCATGCGCACGCGGTCCGGATCCCCTGATCGTCGCCCGGCCGGTGACTGCGACGAACGCCGGTGGCTCGATGTAGCCGAGCGTCTCGGCCGCATCCGGGTACTTCCGGCCTGCTGTGACCTGGAACGTGCCGGTGGGGTCGGCCACCCTGGCCTGCATGAGATCACCCCTCCCCCTGCGTTCGGTGAGGGCGCCGACGATGAATACGCGGCGGCACCAGGCGCCGGTGGGCGTCACCACGTATGATCTCTCCCCGGAGTCCAGTGTATGCCGCGCGGCAGCAAAATCCTCTGCAAAAACCCGTTCCGCAGACTCCATATCTCATCTGCCCCGGGAGGATGGATGGCGATCTTCCACATGATACTCCCGGTCTTTCCTCCCTTCTATATTCGCCCCCGGACCACTAAAAATGATCACCGGGAGAGATGACGATGCTTTTACAATGCCAGAGCACCAACTTAGATGCAAATGGAAGGTAACCACACCATCTGGATAGAGAAGTATCGACCACGACGGCTCGATGAGATGGTCGGACAGCAGGAGATCGTGGTGCGCCTTCAATCCTACGTGAAGACCGGCAACCTGCCGCATCTCCTCTTCACCGGGAGCGCCGGGGTCGGCAAGACGACCGCCGCGGTGGCGCTCGCGCGGGAGCTCTTCGGCGACTCCTGGCAGTTGAACTTCCGGGAGATGAACGCCTCGGATGAACGCGGTATCGACGTTGTCAGGAACCAGATCAAGGAGTTCGCCCGGACGTCCCCGCTCGCCGGCGCGACGTTCAAGGTTCTCTTCCTGGACGAGGCGGACGCCCTCACCACGGATGCGCAGGCGGCGCTCCGGAGGACCATGGAGACCTACGCCAGAACCTGCCGGTTCATCCTCTCCTGCAACTACTCCTCAAAGATCATCGACCCCATCCAGAGCCGGTGCGCCATCTACCGGTTCAGGCCGCTCGACCGTGAGGCGATCATCGAGGAAATCACGAGGATCGCCGCGATCGAGGGCGTCACCGTCACGGACGAGGCGCTTGACGCGATCGTCTACGTCGCCTCCGGGGATATGCGAAAGGCGATCAACGCGCTCCAGGGGGCTGCCATCATCCGGACCGATATCGATGAAGAGACGGTCTACGAGATCACCTCGACGGCCCGCCCTGACGAGATCAACGAGCTCCTCGATCTCTCGATCGCAGGGAGGTTCGATGAGGCCGAGCAGGCACTCTCAGAACTCGTCCGCGGCCGGGGTATCGCTCCGAACGAGCTGATCAACCAGTGTTACCGCACACTGGTCAGGCGTGATCTGCCCCGGACACTCAAGGTGAAACTGATAGATGCTCTTGGCGAGACTGATTTCCGCCTCTCGGAGGGAGCGAACAGCGATATCCAGATGGAGGCGCTGCTCGCCAGGTTTGTCCTCGCCGCAGAAGAGCACCGATGAGGGGCCCGACTGTGCCTGAAGAGGTAACCGTCGAGGTCACCGATGTCGTCGGTGAGTGGACGAAATTTTTAAAGAAGCAGTACCGGCGGGAGCTCGCCGAGCTCTCCCGCGAGTATCCTCACAACCGGTCGCTCATAATCGATTACCGGACGATCCTGAATAACCGGCTGGCGTTTGAGCTCCTGCGGAGCCCCGGAAAGGTCATCGGGGATATCCGGGATGCGATCCTCCAGAACAAACTCATCAAGCTCAAGGACGGCCAGGAGCCCGAGCTTCTCAACATAAGGTTCACGAACCTGCCGCAGAGGACCAACGTCCGGGATATCAGGGCCGAGCAGATCAACACCTTCGTCGCGATCGAGGGCATCCTCCGGAAGACCACCGAGGTGCGCCCCCGGATCGTCAGCGCGGTCTTCCGGTGCAGGTCCTGCGGGAAGCTCACCGATCCGGTCATCCAGAGCTACGGGAAGTTCGATGAACCGGATTTCTGCCCGAACTGCGAGCGAAAGACCCGCCTGGATCTCGTCATGAACCGGTGCCGGTTCGTCGATACCCAGAAGCTCCGGATCCAGGAGTCGCCCGAGGGTCTCCGGGGCGGTGAGCAGCCCCAGACGCTCGATGTCGATGCCACCGATGACCTCACCGGTCAGGTCGCACCCGGCGACCGGGTCGTGGTGAACGGTATCCTCCGGTCTGTGCAGCGGATCAACTACGGTCAGAAGAGCACGCTCTTTGATATCTACCTTGAGTGCAACTCGATCGAGATCGCGGAGAAGGAGTTTGAGGAGATATCGATAACCGAGGAGGACGAGGCCGAGATCAAAGCCCTCTCCCGCGATCCGATGATCTACAAAAAGATCACGAGATCGATCGCGCCGACGATCTACGGCACCGATGACGTGAAGGAGGCGATCGCGCTCCAGCTCTTCGGCGGCATAGCAAAGGATATGCCGGACGGCTCCCGCCTCAGGGGCGACGTCCACGTCCTCCTCGTCGGAGATCCCGGTATAGCGAAGAGTCAGATCCTCCGCTACGTCGTGAAGCTCTCGCCGCGCGGGATATACACGAGCGGGAAGTCATCGACGTCGGCCGGCCTGACGGCGACGGCGGTCAAAGATGAGTTCGGTGACGGGCGCTGGACGCTTGAGGCCGGCGCGCTCGTCCTCGCCGATATGGGTATCGCCGCCGTCGATGAGATGGACAAGATGGCGAAGGAGGACCGGAGCGCGCTCCATGAGGCGATGGAGCAGCAGTGCTACGATGACGAGACCGAGGTTCTCACCGAAGCCGGATGGAAATTGTTCCGGGATGTCACCGCAGACGATCGTGTTGCGACTCTCTCTCCCGAAGGGAGGCTTGTGTATGCATCCCCGGTAGGCTTTACCGCATCAGAGTACGATGGGGATATGTACTACATCAGATCACGGCAGGTGGACCTCGCGGTCACGCCAAACCATCGGATGTATGTCAACCTGAACCGGCGCGCCAATGAGTGGGAGGGGTTCGGGCTCATCCGCATGGACGAGCTCCCCATCCATAAGCGGATGCGGTTTAAGAAGAACGCCGTATGGGAAGGAGAACGACAGGAGATCCATGAGATCCCGCCCGTCATCAAGTTCGCAAACCAGAACTCAAAAGGAAGGCTCACTGACCCCATCCTGATCGGGATGGATGACTGGCTTGAGTTCCTGGGCTACTTCCTCTCAGAGGGCACGGTCCAGCGGCACTACCAGACAGGGGTTCCCTACCGTGTGACTATATCGCAGAAGATACCTGAATCGACCGAGATTATCAGGCGGTGCCTCGAGCGACTGCCGTTTCGTTTCTCTTATGACGGCACAAACTTCGTGATCAACTCAAAGCAGCTCGCAGTACACCTCGCGCCTTTCGGCCAATGTCACGAGAAGTATGTCCCCGGGTATGCCAGGAGTCTCCCTCCTGAACAGATCAGGGTGCTGCTTGATGCACTCATGCTCGGGGACGGATACGTCAACAGATCAACCGGAGTCTCGATCTATACAACCTCTTCAAAGAGGCTTGCCGGCGATATCACCGAACTCCTGCTGAAGGTGGGGTGGTCCGGGAACACCTATCTCATGCGTGAGGCCGGGGCTCTGGCACCCAACCCGCGAGGCGAGAGTTCGGTTACGACCCATGATATCTACCAGGTGACCTTCATCCACGATGGCCAGAACGAACCAAACATCAACTCAAACGGGAAGCGGCACATAGAGAGGCGACCCTACCGGGGTATGATCTACTGCCTGGAGGTTCCAGACCACATACTCTATGTGCGGCGCAACGGAATACCTGTCTGGTGTGGTAACTCTATTTCGCTTGCAAAAGCCGGCATCACCGCGACCCTGAAATCCCGGTGCGCGCTCCTCGGTGCGGCAAACCCGAAACTCGGGCGGTTCGATCAGTTCGTCCCGATCGCCGAACAGATCAACATGCCGCCATCGCTCCTCTCCCGGTTCGACCTCATATTCGTTATGACCGACCAGCCCGAGGCCGAGCGCGACGGGGCCATAGCAAACCACATTATCAAGACCCATGCCGTCGGCGAGCTCATAAAACAGCACGAGTACTCGCCTCTCCCCGGCGTCGATGAGGAGTTCATCGAGCGGGCGCTTGCGCCGGTCACCCCCGATATCGATCCCTCCCTCCTGCGCAAGTACATAGCCCACGCAAAACGGACATGCTTCCCCATCCTCTCCGACGGCGCGAAGGAGGCATTGATCACCTACTACATGCGCCTCCGAAACCTCGCGAGCGGGAACAAACCCGTCCCCGTGACCGCCCGGCAGCTCGAGGCGCTGGTCCGCCTCGCCGAGGCGAGCGCCCGGATGCGGCTCTCAAACACCGTCGATACCGAGGACACCGACCGGATCCTCCGGATCGTCGATGCCTGTCTCCGGCAGGTCGCATACGACGCGGAGAGCGGGACCTTCGATATCGATAAGCTCGTGACCGGCGTCACGAAGTCACAGCGCGACATCATCCGGTCGGTCAAGGAGGCCATAAGGAACCTCTCCGGGGAGTCCGGCGGTCAGGCGAAGGTCGATGAGGTCATCGATCTCCTGATACAGCAGGGCTTCACCCGCGATAAGATCGAGTATACCATCGAGCAGCTGAGGCGGGGCGGCGAGGTGCTCGAACCCCGGCACGGACTCATCAAGCTGATCGGGTAGGGAGTGCCGGCCCCCCGCCGGGATATAGAAGAGTGGGGCGAGGGTGCCGGGGCCGGCGCACTGCGCCCCCCGGACCTGCGCGCGATCCGGGTGCTATTGAATTCCGACCCTCCGTAACCCCTCCCGCAGTGCGCGGGGGTATCGGGCCTTCCTGCGGCCGGCGGGGCTGCGCCCCTGCCCCTCGCAGACAAGCGCATACGGGATGGGGTGAGAAGGCCCCGCTCATCAGGGCGAGGCGATTTTGCGTCGTTACCAGGAAGACTCAGATCTTCTCGACAGTGACCCGGACCCTGTCTCCGGCCTGCACACCGTGCCCCTTCGGGACATCGATATTGAACCAGAGTACCTCCGGGTTCTCGTGGTTCTTGTCCTGGGACATGAGGCAGTCCTTGTGCGCGTTGATGTTAGCCACAAACTCGACGGGTGCTTCAAACTCGACAATTTTCATGCTGTAAAATAGAGACGTTG
The DNA here is from genome assembly GCA_012521035.1 of Methanomicrobiales archaeon. Taxonomy (GTDB): domain Archaea; phylum Halobacteriota; class Methanomicrobia; order Methanomicrobiales; family Methanoculleaceae; genus Methanoculleus. The sequence goes on along the minus strand of JAAYND010000021.1, from coordinate 6,181 downwards.
CAGGATAAAATTATGATGCACGGGGAGTGACCCGCCAGGTTGTACTGTTCGAGTAACTCCACCGCATGATATCAAGTTCGTCACAGATCTCCGAGAGGATGGCAAGGTTGATGCCGACCTCTTTTGGAGAAAGACCCAGGTCGCTTGCGATATACTTGGACTTGAAGTAAGATTTGCCTGCTTTCAACCCGGATTTGAGGTGGTGCAGGATCTTCCTCTGGGTGTCGCTATATCTCTCTTTAATACGGTCTCTTGTCGACATCCGTCTATTCCCTCGTGAGCAACTGCGTTTAGAACACAACAGTATATATATTTGTCTATTTGGCCCTGTAAAATTTGAGGTAATATATACTAATTACTATATGGAAATGGATGCCGGGAGAGCATGGGGGATCCGGAAGGCTCCTGTGCACCAGACCGATCCCCGCCTGAGATCAGGCGGGCACCATCACGCGGAAGGGGTCGTCGTATCTTTTCTGCGGGCATCCAGAAAGCCCCACGGCGGCGTGATCGTTATTTCTCCCACAGTGGTGGCACCGGCTCTGGTAACGGATGTTCGTGTGCCGCCTCAGGTGCAATCATCGCATCTCCGGGAGCGATCCCGGGGCCGGCGGAAAGTCCCTCTGCCGGGGCTGAAAAGAGGTAGCACTCAGATTGGTGCTTCACCAATCTTCTGGATCAGGCTATCGAGGACCGCCTCGCGCATCCCTTCGACGAACTTGATGCTCCCGACGACCAGGTGGCCGCCGCCGCTCACCCCTCCGCCGACGATCTCGGCATGGAGTTCGCGGACCATTCTCGGTATGTTCATCATGACGCCCCGGGAACGGAGGACGACGAAGTCCGGCCCGAACCCGAGCGTGACGACCGGCGCTCCCGGATGCTCCCGGACCAGGCGGTCATGCACCTCGCCCGACGTCTTCCCCGGCGGCGGGAACGTGAACCGGTGGGCAAAGAGCTCCACATCGAGCATGAAGAGATGAGCGCCGTTGGGCAGTACCTGGCTCTTGATGTGCGGCATGATAACCTCTACCTGCTCCTCGATCGCCCGGTTCGCCTCTTCGACGAGCAGGTTGACGAACTGCTCATGGCGCGCGGGATCCCCGCCGAGGTTCAGTATATCCTTGACGATCTCCCTCCCGTCGCTGAACCTGAGCCAGAACTGCTCGTAATCGAGCGCCAGAGCGATATCCTGGCAATCATCAGGTGAGTACTCGGGCGCCGCCAGCTCGAGGTAGAGCGCACGCTCCGGCGCCTCACTCCGATCCCCGGCCCCCGCGATCGCGGGCAGGTGCCGGATCTGGTCGCTGACCGCCGGGTTGACCAGGCGTGCTATCTCGGTCCCGAGCATCCCTGCCGTGAGACCGTAATCCCCGCCCACATGGTAGGGGTTCACGTGGGCGATCAGGTACTCATCGACCGACTCGTCGGGGTGGTGGTGATCCACGACCATCACCGGGAGGCCGTATATCCGGGTCACCTTCAGCGACGGTATATCCTCGTCCGTGGAACCGTTGTCCATCAGGAGGATCATCGGCATCTTCTGCCCGTAGCGGGCGTTATCCTTGAGGGCGAAGTCCAGATCGCGCGTGACATCCTCGATCTCGTAGAACGGCGCTTTGGACGGAGACCGCTTGAAGAGGAAGTACTCCGCATCAAAGTCCCCACCGCTCTCCCGGATCAGCGCGGTCACCGCCTGCTCGACGGCGGCGGCGGCGCATATGCCATCCGCATCAGCATGGTGCCGGAGGACGATCGGCCGCGCTGTCAGGACGGCCTTCCGGATCTCCTTTGCAACCTGGCGCATCTGCGGCCGGAGGGCCTCGAGGACATCACTCTCGACGAGGAACGGTATATCGGCAGGTTCCGCACGCTCGTCCAGCGCCGCGTCGATCCGTTCCCTGACCCGCGCCGCATCCTCTGCATCCAGGGCCGTCATGGACGCGACCTCGATCTGCAGCTGGTTGTTGCGTTGCATCACCTCGCCCGTCAGACCGACGATATCCCCGAGGTCGATCTCGGGGTACGCACGGACACCCGCCTCGATGAACGCCGCTGCGTTCCCGGTGCCTGACTCGTCCACGATCGTGAAGATCGTCGGCCCGGACGTCTGCTTGACCTGCGCGATCTCACCCTCGACGAGCACCGTCCTCCCGATCTTCTTTCCGATATCAGAGATGCGCACAATCGTCGTCTTCTTCGTCACGTTCCGTGTCTGGTAGACGGTCGGCGTGACTTCCTCGAGATCGATATTGCCGTTGCTCCTGATCTGGATGACGCGAACGATGATCGGATCGCGTTCACTGTGCTGTACCTTCACGTTGCTCTTGTGGACGAGTCCCTTTATCCGGTCGTTTAACTGGACAAACGCACCAAACGGGGCAAAGCCCTGCACCCATCCCAGGTAAGTCTTCCCTTCTTCCACCTCTTCGAGATTACAGTTCGCTCCGAGGCGATAGACAATCGTATCTTCCATAATTATTCTCCAAAATATTCTCCGGGTTCTTCAGCGGGGTACCCGGCAAGTTCGTACAACCGGCATTCTCCATCCCGCCTGCCTTTTGCGATGATAATATCATCTCTCTGGATCCGGGCATCCTTCCCGGGCCGGTAGACCCACCGGTCACCACGCTTGATTGCGAGGACGACCATCCCGGTCACGGTCCCGAGAGATGCCTCTTTGAGGGTTCTGTCGATGAGCGGCGATGACTCAGCCACAGGTATCCGCGTTATGATCTCGTCCGACTCCCGGACGATCTTCTTAAATACCGGCGGGATCTCGATATCCCGTAGCAGGACATCGACTATCGAGTGGGCCGAGTCACTGATCGCCTGTGCAAACGAGGACATATACAGTAGACCCCTCAGGTAGCGTACATCATCGATCTTTCGCGCCGCCTCAAGGACCCAGAGATCCAGGTTATACCGCATGTTGTCCAGCATCTTGTCGAGGGCGACCACCTCGTTTGCGATCTCTTTGTTGTTGAAGAGAAGGGAGGTGTACGCAAGCCCGACCGAGAGCTCAGAGAGATTCTTCATCTCGATGATCAGCTGGACCGCCCGGTCGAGGTCATCGACCGCGCCTGCCGGAGAGGGTTCGTAGCGGGGGTACTCCACGGTCCCCGCCATCATCGAGAGGATATCTGCTCCGGCCTCCGGCCCCCGCGATATCAGTATATCCTCAGCCCCTATCCGGGTGGTCTTGTCGGGGTCGTATATCCAGCCCCTCCCCCGCCGGATGGCGATCACCTGCATGCCGGTCGTGCTCTGGACTTTCAGTTCACCGAGGGTGTGGCCGGCAAGTTCGCTTCCCTGACTGACGATGACCCTTGTGACAACCTCCTCAGCCTCAGGAAAGACGCGCTTGAGTTTTGCCGGGAACTTTATGTCTTTTAAGATGAGCATCGCCATATCAGATGCCGAGTTTGCGATCCTCTCCGCCGCCTCGGCCACCTGAAGCATGCCGCTCATCGCCTCGGCCTCTTCAAACCTCCGTGCGCTCAGGGTGCTCTGAATCCTGGCCTGGTAGACCAGTTTATTCATGCTCTCCTCGAGGTTGATCACCTCGAGTGCGATCTCTTTATTATCGAAGAGTATCGCAGAGTAAGAGAGATCGATCATCAGCTCAGAGACATCCTTCATCTCGATCAGGACATCCTTGAAACTGACCGGTTGATATTCGCGTTCTATCATGGGTCTATTAATCGTTCTTTTCATATCCTTCACTACAGCAGCAGGCCGATCACCGCCATGAGCGCAGCTGCACCAATCACGTCGATCAGGCTTGTGATGACAGGGATTCCGAAGTTATCGGGATCGAGACCATACCGGAATGAAAGGCTTGCGGTGACATACGCCGCGCCGTTCACCAGGGTCATGACGATCAGGCCCGCTACAAGGCTGATTGCGACCAGCATTCCAAGACCGGGGCTGTTGAGCCCCATGAACACCGCCGCGCCATGTGCGATGAGCGCCAGCAGTGGAAGCAGTATCAACGTATAGAGATAGGAAATAATAAAATGATGCACAGCATCGCGCTCAGGGAGGAACTGCGGGGTGAGCTCACCGGTGTGCATGCCTGTCGAGAGGCGTGACCCGAGGATGCCGCCTATCGATCCAAGACCCCCCATGAACGGCGGTATCAGTATGAGGAATGCCGCAAACGTCACCAGATCCTCGAGGTTGAGGGAGTAGGTCAGCCCGGCAACCGTGCCGAGTATGCTGAGCGGGATGAGGAGTGCGAGGTTCTCCCGGACGATAGGCCCGATCCTCTTCGGCCGGCGGTGGGTGTAGAGGATGGCGATGATGGCACCGATAACGGCGACAACCCCGATCGCCAGGCGTACCGGAGGGGCGAGGCTCATGACGAAGACCGCGGAGAGCACGAGGATCGGGAGCGTCACGATATCCCCTGAGGTTGTGACGGTGGGTGCGGCGATCATGTCGAGGTCGAGGCCGTAGCGGTAGCTTGCAAGCGCGATTATCAGGGTGATCCCCATCACCACGAGCCCTGAGACGACCCCGCTGATGACCGATATCAGGACCAGATCGGTGATCCCCACCACCGGAAGCCCGGAGAGGGCGGTTGCAATGTATGCGAATGCGCCGAGGACGAAGGCTATGAGGATGGTTATTATGAACGAGGCGCGGATGTTGTCACCGAGGGTGCAGCCTTCCCGAAAATCGATGGAGAACTCCCCGAGGTGCATCGATGACGAGAGGCGGGATGCGAGGACCCCGGCGATGTTCCCCCGCATATCGATGATCGATGGCAGGAGTACCATCAGGCCCGGTATCAGCTCAAGGACTTCCCGGACAGATCCCAGGTAGATACCCGCAACACTCGCTGCTGCGGCGCTGATGAGCAGGGCACCAAGCCCCGTCATGATCAGACGGCGGTGGCTCTGGCTGCAAAGGATCTGCTCCATCACCATCACCATCCATCTCAATCAACTCCGAAAAGGAACCTCAAGCACCACAAGATCGGCCGGGAGGATCACGTCTCCCTCATATCGTCGTTTCGCATCGTGTATATGGTTTGCTGTACTCGTGTAGCGGGAACTGATATGCACGAGAGCGAGCATCCGGGCATCCAGAACCGCTGCCGCTTCCCCGGCCTCCCCGGCGGTGGAGTGGAGGACATCCCGCGCCCGGTCAGCCTCCTCGTCATCGAACGTTGCGTCGTGGATGAGGAGATCGGCATCCCGGGCCATGTCTGCGACACCGGGCAGGCGATGGATGGGCCGGGTGTCTCCGCTGTAGACGATCTTTCTCCCGGGGCGGGGCTCCCCCAGCACGTCGCGGGGGTGGATATCGGTCTCGACGCCCTCATGGACGATGCGGATCACCTCTCCGCGCTGGAGGCGCCCGAAGAGCGGACCCGGGGGGATGCCGAGCGCCACAGCCCGTTCGCGGTTGAACCGGCCCGGCCGTTCATCCTCCTCCAGGACGTAGCCGAGCGCCGGGGTGCCGTGGAACGTAGCAAACGCACGGACGGTATAGCCATCGAAGGGCACGACCGAGCCATGCTCGAGGGCATGCCCGGTGATGGTGAAACTCCGCGTGTGACGGTTGATCTTCTGCACGATCTCGACGAACTCATCGACCCAGGGTGGACCGTATATCGGGAGGGGGTCGGTCCGCCCCATGAACGCGAGTGTCTCGACAAGCCCGAAGACGCCGAGGAAGTGGTCAGCGTGCCAGTGGGTGATGAAGATGGCATTCACGGTGAAGCCGGTCCGGGCACGCATCATCTGCTGCTGGGTCCCCTCCCCGCAGTCAAAGAGCAGGGTGTCGGCGCCCCGGCGGATCAGGACGGAGGGAGGGTTTCGCTGCGGCGACGGGAGGGCGCCTGCTGTGCCGAGGAAGTGGATGTGCAGGGTCTCTCCGGCTATACAAACCACTTCCTGAACGCTGCAAGACTTCGTTTCGCCTCCTCGAGCGTCCGCCCCTCGATAACGACCACACCGCCGGAGTAGTCGCGGGCGATCGCCGGCCCGACCCTCTTCCAATCGATGGTTCCGTCCCCGAGCGCCAGGTGCTCATCCGACTGTCCGTGGTTGTCGTGGATGTGCAGGTGGTTGACCTCTTTGATGTACCTGAGGAACGCATCGAGAAGACCGTTGGTGTTGGCGTGCCCCACATCAAGGGTGATCCCGATCCCGGGTATCCCCTCGGTGAG
>JAAYND010000213.1 GCA_012521035.1 Methanomicrobiales archaeon | reverse complement strand
TGTTCGGGGGTGAGTGAGTCTCTCACTCTCTCTGTGTGTGCGAAAACCGAAATGGTGCAAACGACTCTACGATACAGCCAATACTAGTCGAAAACACTGATTAAATCCAAGTAAGCCGTTTGTTCATTTGCGACACCTGTCGCAAAGTGTCGCAAACGATCTTTCGATACAGTCATTAGGGGCCGGAACCACCGATCGAAGCCAGTTAATCCAGCTGTTCATTTGCACCACCTGTCGCAAAGCGGTGCAGGAGTCGCTGCCGGGGTGCTCCCGGGTGCGGGTGGATCCCGGCCGGTGCGAGATCTGTGGGGAAGGGAGGATCCACTTACCGGGCAGAACCAGGTAGAGCAGTCGCGCCGGCGAAGTCAGACCGCGGCGGGAGGGGCAGTCGGCATCGAATACACCTTTTCGTTAACTCTTCAACAAGGTACATGAAGGGGTGGGCAAAATTGAGTGAGCGTGTACATCCGAGCGAACAGGAGGCGTTGTTCACGCCCGGTCATATGCGCATGGCGATTCAAGGTTCTAAAGGGTATGGGCATAGACTATAAGAGAGCCGCTAAAAAAGACGGGGCCGGCGCCACCCTCAACCAGGCGAACTATTACGCGGTGCCGAGCCACCCCTTCCTCCAGAGGATCACGCCCGTCAGGACTGTCCCCCCCGCGTATGTGGCAAACCAGGCGTACCCCATGCCGATGAGGCCAAACCCGTGCATCAGGGCATAGCCAAGCCCGAGCAGGGCGATGCTGACAAAGCCGCTTATGATGATGAGGCTCCGAATGTCATCCCGGACCTTTGCAATGGATATGAAGGTCTGGCATATGGAGACAAATATCGCCGATGCCGCGAGCACCTGGAGCAGGGCCGCTCCCTCGACGTAATCCCGGCCGATCAGGCCGAGGATCTGCTCCCCAAAGAGCATAAGCCCGATGATAGCAGGTATGAGCAGGGCAAACATGCTCGCGAGCGTCCTCTTTACACTCGCGAGCATCTCCCCGCCGTGGCTGCCCTCGACGAAGAGGGATGTCGAGAAGGCATACGGTATCATGAAGAGGACCGAGACTATCGCATAGGTGATGTAGTAATTGGCGGTGCTCTCCGCCCCGAGAACATTGAGCACCATGATCGGTATGACCATGTTCGGGGCGGCCATCAGTATCCCGGCGACGTATGCGCCGGCGGAGAACTGCCAGGCCTCCCGTATAAAGACCCGGTCAACGCCTGCGCTTGGCCGTATGGAGCACCGGGAGAGGAGGAGGAGCGCGAGGATGAGCCCGAGGGCAAACGAGAGGCCAAACGCGCTAAAAACCCCCATAGCACCGAGGAAGACCAGCGGAAAAAGGAAGAGGATCCTCGACCCGTAGAGCAGGTTCAGGACGAAGTAGTACTCAGACTTCCGTATGGCGTTAAACGCCCCCTCAAGAACCCAGGTGATCGAGTATGCGCCGAGGAAGGCAAGGTAGAGCGGGGCGACCGTCCGGACGACCACAAGCTCCGGGGCCACAACATCCGCCGCGGCTATGAATACCACACCCGCACCGAGCGCCACCGCCGTCGGTACGATGATGGCTGTCCCGAGAACCCTGTTTTTGTCACGTTGAGGGAAGAACCGGATCACCGACTGGTCAAGGCCGAGCCGGGATATGAGGATGAGGAGCCCCATGGATGACATCAGGGCGGTTGCGATGCCCACATCGGCCTGCGAGTAGAGCCTGGCCGCGATCATCCAGAAGAAGAACCCAAAACCCGCCGCAATGAACGACGATGCCATGATGAAGAATGAATTCCGGATAAGCGGTTCTTTCAGGTGCTGTCTGATCTCGCTGAAGTTTTTCGGTAACGCTACTGCCATCGGCCGCCACTATCGGGAGCTCTCTATATAGATGTATCCACGGCTCCAGGCCTTTGAGAGGCACCCGTTCGATCCCCGCCCCCCGATGAAGCGACAACGAGCCGCAGAGACCGGGATCTCAGGGGCAACCACCACAAAACTCGCCGGCACAACCTCTACCAGAAGAGACCCGGGAGCGGCAGAAGAGACTTCACCCGGCGACCGGCCGGGCAACAACACAGGAGGAGGGGGGTGAGTGGCCCCCCACGTTCCATGCTGAGGCGTTATGGGCTGGATACCCTGCCGAAGAAGATGTCAGCCAGCAGGGCTACATCTTTCCAGTCCACGATGCCGTCTCCGTTGAGATCAGCATCCTGGGTGGGCCGGGTCTTCCCCTGCGCCATATCAGCAACGATTGTAACATCAGTCCAGTCAACGCGGCCATCCCCGTTTAAATCTCCCCTGGTGGGGGTGGGGGTCTGGGTTCCGACGTTGATCTGCTTCGTCATGATGTTGTTGTTCTCATCACTCTCAGCGATCCGGTTGACATCGTCCACGTGCGCCTTCACGGTGTGGGTTCCGGTGATCGCCTTCCAGGTCGCGCCGGCAGAACCGCCGTTCGCGGTCACCGTCACCCAGCCGCCCGGAGCGATCGATGCCGTGTGGGTATCAGACCAGACACCGGGGCCGGCAGCGCCATCATCGAACGTGAAGAGGACGCCATGCTTCACACCCGCAGGCGTGGGGGCGTCACCCTGGTTCTTGATCGTCGCCTTAAGGGTCACCGCACTCCCGGGGGCCGGGCTCGCCGGATCCCAGGAGATATCGGTCACCACAAGGTCCGGCTTCCCGGAGGGAACCGGGGTGGTCGGCGTCGGGGTCGGGGTTGTGGCCCCCGTAACCGCGATCTGCTTCGTCATGACGTTGTTGTTCTCATCACTCTCAGCGATCCGGTTGACATCGTCCACGTGAGCCCTCACGGTGTGTGTGCCCGCGACAGCCTTCCAGGTCGCGCCGGCAGAGCCGCCGTTCGCGGTCACCGTCACCCAGGCGCCCGGAGCGATCGATGCCGTGTGGGTATCAGACCAGACACCGGGGCCGGCAGCGCCGTCATCGAACGTGAAGAGGACGCCGTGTTTCACGCCCGCAGGCGTGACTGCGTCACCCTGGTTCTTGATCGTCGCTTTGAGGGTCACCGCATCCCCGGGGGCCGGGCTCGCCGGATCCCAGGAGATATCGGTCACCACAAGGTCCGGTTTTCCGGAGGGGACCGGGATGGTGGGTGTGGGCGTCGGGTCGGGAACCACTGGTGTCGGGGTCGGGGTCGGCACCGACGAACCGGTGGACGTCACCTTCACGTTCCGGAGGGTCACCTGGCCGCCGGGAACTGTGTTTGCGATCGTAACGCCGGTAGAGCCGGCAGGGAGCGTCTTAGAGACGATCTCCATATCCCTGACGAGGACGTTCTGGGTGCCGTACCCCTCGATCAGGAACGGCCTTGAAACATCAGAGACGATCTGGCCGGAGAAGACGGTGTTCTTGTTCTCCTTCGCCCAGACCAGCGTATCCACGCGGTTGCCTGATGCGTAGATCTCCACCTCAGCGTTACTGAACTGGCCGTTCGTGCCGCCGAGGCTTGAACCCTTACCGTTGATCCCGGCCGGGTTCACCAGGTGGAAGCCCCGGATCTTCACGTTGTTCGCGAGGTCAACCTGGAGGCCGTAGCAGTTCGAGTTGATGCTCGTGCAGTTCTCCATGACGAGGGAGGGGCTGACCGAGCGGCACGGGATTGAGTAGTAGCCGGCCGGAGCCCGGTACGCGAAGTTCGTCCTTCCTTTTGCGGTATCCTTCTCAACACAGTTGTAGAGTTTGCCGCCGTTGGTCGTGTAGAACCCGTTCATGGAGTTGCCCTCTGCGACGCAGTTGATGAACTTCACGTCCGCGTTCGGGGCGTAGTAGCCGCACCCGAAGTAGTGGGTCGACATGTCGTTCGGGTTATACGCCCTCGCCGGGTAAGGCTTCTGCCCGTTGTTTCTGCTCACGCAGTTCTCGAGGACACAGTCCACCTTTTTAGGATCGAACTCGAAGTGGAATCCGGACTCAAGGGTGCCTTCAGCGAGGCAGTTCTTCACCCGGAGCCCTTCGATGTCGTTTAACTCCGCAAAGTCAAACCCGGTGATCCAGGGGTTGAACGCTCCGTACTTACCGCAGTTGATCGCGGCACAGTTCTCGTAGCGTACATTCTTGATCACCTTGTTCGTCGTTCCCCAGGCGTTGTGGAGGAATCCGTACGTTCCGGTATCCACAGCCTTACAGTTCGTAAACTCTATGTCCTGGAGGGTCGGAGCATATACTGTCGGATCATGTAGCAGGATGTAGACTGCCTGGATGCTTGCATCTGCAGTCCCTACGATGTTGTGAATCTTCGCGTGGCTCGCGCGAACGGTCACTACGCCGAGCCACTTGACACCGCTGCTGTATCCGCTGCCCTGGATGTTGAATCCATCCAGGGTCACATACTCGCGGTCGACGTTGATACGCCCATCACGGGTGAACTTCAGGAACGTCTTCGATTCACCTTCCCCCTTGAGAGTCGAGCCTGCTTTAGGAGCAATGATCCCCGCGCAGTTGTATGTGCCGCCCTTCAGGAGGACAACACCGCCGGATGATGGCAGGGCATTCAGTGCTGCCTGGATCTTCACATGATCGTTGACCCCGTCGCAGACATAGGCAGCCGATGCCTTATCGGCAGCACTGCTGTCCTTTGCAGCCACGATGATCGTGGCAGGGGTCGCTTCGAGTGCTCCCACGATCGGGACAAGCCCGACGATCAGGAACACTGCGATTAGAAGTTTCGTTGTCCGTTTATCTCGCACTATCTCACCTCTCGGGAGATACTGCATTATCTGACAATTATTATTTAAAAGGTTTTTCAAATCAGTCAGACGCTTACTATATCTTCAAAATACAAAAGCAGTGACCTTTTACAGTATTTTTATATTATTTTACATATTTTAAGACATCCTGATTAGCAGAAATATTTATATTCTATTCTGAACTCAGGCGCAGATACTCCCGGAGAACAGAGGCCACGGCCGCACGTCCGGGGGGAGAACCACAGCCGACTGACGGGCGCCGGATGAACCACACGACCACAGAGATCCACGGAAATCACCGGGATTTAAAAGGGCCCCGGCAACCCCTCCCCCGGCGGCAACCGCCCACCCTGCCGCACCCCGGAGATGCGGGTGAGTACCTGCTCAATCGAAGCGGAACCGGCAGAGAGACTGGTGTATGGCTGGATCCCGGGCACCTGATAGCGGGAGAGCCGTATGGTATCCTGTAGAGTCACATGCAGACCGGATGAGACAGGAGACGGAGGTTTTCATACGAGAGATACGGGCACTGCTGTGGTTACCAGTTCGTTCTCAGAGAGCGTAATTATTTTCATGCGAGAGCACCGGGCATCTCACCAGGCGCCCGATACAGTCGCCACGTTCTCAAACGTCACAGCCCCGACAGGAACCGAGTTTGTGAGGATCACGCCGCTAGAATAGAGAGGAGGATTTGCAGAGACGATCTCCATATCCCTGATCCGGACCTTCCGGGTGCGGTCCCCCTCGATAACAAACGGTTTTGCAGCATTCGATATGATCTGGCCCGAATACTCAACGTTCTCATTGTTGCATGCCCATATAAGCGTCTCCGCCCGGTCGCCGGATGCGTAGATGTTCACCACAGAGTTCGTCAGGGGCCCGCCATGCGCTCCCCCCAGGTTCGTCGCCTTCCCATCTATCCCTGCGGGGTTTTGCAGGTGGAAGTTCCTGATGCAGACATCGTTTGCAAAGTCGATCTGGAGGCCATACCCGTTTGAATCGATGCTTGCACAGTTTTCAAGCACGAGCGATGGGGCCACCGATCGGGTCGGGGCGGCGTAGAACGATGCCGGCTGGATGATACGGTAATCGGTCTTCCCGGCGCCGACGTTCTGATCGACACAGTTGTAGAGTTTGCCCCCGTTGGTGGCGTAGAACCCGTACCGGCTATTCCCCTCGGAGTAGCAGTCGATGAAGGTGATATCCCCCCGTGGGGCGTAGTAGCCGCACCCGAAGTAGTGGGTCGACATATCGCTCTCCACATACGGTTTCTTCGGATAGGACTTCTGCCCGTTGCCTCTGCTGATACAGTTCTCAAGGATGCAATCCCGTTTCTCGGGATCCCACTCGAAGTGAAACCCCGACTCAAGATTACCCTCTGCGATACAGTTCTTCACCCGGAGTCCCTCGATATCGTTTAACTCCGCAAAGTCAAACCCGGTGACCCAGGGGTTGAACGCCCCGAACCTGCCGCAGTTGATCGCAGCACAGTTCTCATACCGGACGTTCCTGATCACACCGCCCGAAGATCCCCAGGCGTTATGGAGGAAGCCGTACGTCCCGGTATCTGTGGCCCGGCAGTTGACGAACTCGATATCCTCAGGCGCTGATGCGTAGACATCCGGGTCATAGATGAGGAGGAAGACCGCCTGGATGGTCGCATCAGCCCTCCCCTCGACGGCCAGAACCCTTGCATGGCTTGCATACAGGGTGATCACGCCGAGCCAGCGATCGGTCCCGGTTCCCGGGTAGCCGGTGCCCCTGGCAGAGAAATTATACAGCGTGACCGATTCCCGGGAGACACTGATCCGCCCGTTCTTGCTGAACTCTATAACCGTCACATCAGGCCCCTCGCCCCGGAGCATGGTGTTTGCACGGGGGTAGATACTCCCGGCACAGTTGAATGTGCCGGCCGATAGGGCGACTGTCCCCCCTGACGGCGGCAGGGAGTCAAACGCAGCCTGGATGCTATGCTGATCATCTATGCCCCTGCATACGATATCAGCCCGGGCCTTCGATGCAGGACTGCTATCGCTTGCCGCGACGACGATCGTCGGCCCGGGGATCTCCGGGGGCACCACCGGCGTTATGGGTAACGGGGTAACCGGCGGAGCGGGGGGTAGCGGGGGCAGAGTTGGTCCGGGAGGATAGAAGTACATGATGACCAGCACGGTCACACCGAGCACCGCGATCACGATGGCGATTGCGATGAGGATCTCTCTGCCTCTGGTTCCCGGGCGTGGTTCTGCTGACATGGGCTATCGACCGTTCCTTTAAGGAAGATATTATATCCGGTGTGCTGACCGGGGTTTCACTACGTCAGATACGGGATTCCGGGTGCCCGCGATCTGCCCCATCGGGTTCATGCCTCCTCTATGAGGCGGAGGTACCATTTAACTTGCGGGGGTGCCGGGATCCGGGGCAGAGCAATAATGTCACGGGCTAACAGGCGTGTGGCCAGATGCCCCGGGGGGCAGATAGGCTTATGCTACGATTGTGATGCCGGAGGCCCGTCAGTTCATGCTCCACCAAGTCTAACCCCCCCGGTATACTCTCTTGTTACATATAGTCATACCGGGCGGCGATATCGGGAGCACGTCCATGCAAAACTCCCGGTTTCCTATTCCATCGGCGGATCCAGGCCGGGATCATTCCTGAAAGCTGAAGAGTAGAAATCCGGGGCCGGACAGGCTGAATAACAGGGTAGTATGAGCTGCCGGTGGAATTGTATATATGAAATACAATATTCAATAGCATATATGTCCAGAAAAAAGGAAGTCACCATCGGGATCACCATCAACCTCGAGAATTACGAGAACCTGCGCCTCGAGGTTTCAGGTGATACGGAGACCCATGAGGATGTCGACGACCTTGTCTCGTTCCTCGACGGGATGCTTGCCCGGTTTGGGCGCGGTGATCCGGCGACTGCCGATCGGGTGGATGCGTACCGGCGGCGCGTCCTGGCCCATCGGCCCGCAAAGCCACAGGCCCCGGCCCCTGCACCGGAACCGCAGGCCGAGCCTGTAGCATCGATGGCGGCGGTGCCTGCCGGGCCCGGATCGGTACAGCAGAAGGTTGAGGAAACTTCTCTCTCTCACGGCATCGAGGCGGCGGCCCCGGCGGAACCGGTAGCAAAGCCGATCGCGGAGAGCACGAAGCAGTCGGCACCGGTGCCAGA
>JAAYND010000212.1 GCA_012521035.1 Methanomicrobiales archaeon | reverse complement strand
GACGGGCCTGGGGGGATTCGAACCCCCGATATTCAGCTTAGGAGGCTGACGCCATATCCGGGCTAGGCCACAAGCCCACAATCGGAACAATAGTATTACTCATACGAAGGTATAAGGATATCGAGCATCCATTTCTTCCAGAAACATGGATATCGTTGAGATCACCGAAGGGAAAACCCGGTTCTGCGTGCCCAGGCAGGACCCTCACCTCCAGTTCCCGCCGGGGGGCGGTCCGGTCTTTTACAATCCGCGCATGGAGCTGAACCGGGACACCACCGTCCTCCTGCTCTCCACCCTGCGGCCGGAGAGGTATCTCGATGCCATGGGGGCGTCCGGCGTCCGGGGGCTCCGGGTGGCATGCGAGGCAGGTATACCGGTGACGATCAACGACTGGAACCCGAAGGCCGTCGAGCTGATCAGGGGGAACGCCGGGATGCTGGATCTCGACGTCGAGGTCACCAGGGAGAATGCAAACGCGCTGATGAGCAGCAGGAGGTTTGATGCCGTCGACCTCGATCCCTTCGGGACGCCGGCACCCTTCGTCGATTCCGCGGCCCGGTGCGCAAGGAACTACCTGTTTGTCACCGCCACCGATACCGCGCCCCTCTGTGGGGCGCACCTGAAGGCCGGCATGCGCCGTTACTTCTCCCGCCCGCGCAACACCGAGTACCACGCCGAGGTCGGTCTCCGGACGCTTCTCGGGTTTGTGGCGCGCGAGGTGATCAAGTACGACCGGGGGGTTGAACCGCTCTTCTGCTACGCGCACGAGCACTTCCACCGTCTGCACCTGGCGCTCAGGGACGGAGCGGCGGCGGCCGACCGGACGCTTGCGCGGATAGGCTACGTCATGCAGTGCCCGCACTGCCTCTACCGCTCAGAACAGACCCGGATGCTCCCAGGGCCGGAGGGGTGTGAAATCTGCGGCGCAGACCTCGTGCCGGTCGGCCCTCTCTGGATGGGGAGCATAAATGACAACCGGACGCTCTCCGCCATGCAGGAGGCTCTGCCCGGTACGGCGGTCAGGGCCGGTCCGAGGATCGCGCGACTGCTTGAGACCTGCCGGCAGGAGCTTGAGACTTCGAGCCACTATGACTACCACGTCATAGCAAAATCTGAGCGGGTCTCGCCCGGAAGCATCGGATCGGTCATCGGGGAGCTTGAGGGGCTTGGATATCGGGCGAGCCGTGCTCACTACTCGGGAACGGCCATGAAGACCGATGCACCCCTCCCGGTCCTCAGAAAAGTGATCAGCGGCGGGTGACGATGGAGAGGACGTCCCCGTCCGCCAGCTCGTGAGTGATTCCAACACGCTGCGCATCGTGTTTTGCTGATTCGCCCCAGACCCTTGCGTACCGGAACCTATCCGAGAAGTCCCGGTGGAGGCGGTTGCAGACATCCTCGACCGTTGCAGGGGCCCGGATGATGAGCGGCTCTTCCATATCCGCAGGGCCGCCGACGGGTTTGAGGTAGACACGCATGAACTCAAGGCTATCGAATATCGTATCCTTGAGAGCCTCGATGTTGTAACCGTTGTGCGCCGATACCATGACCGGGGGTTCATCGAACCGCCGGGTTAAATTCTTCTCTATCGCTCGCCGGGTCGCCTCATCCGCCAGGTCAACCTTGTTGACCGCGATGAACGCCGGGACGTAGACCCGGTTTCCGATCATCGCGTCGATGAAGTCGTCCTGGGTGACGTCACCACGGATCAGGACATCGGCGTTGACGATCTTGTTCTCCGCGAGGATCGAGCGGATCTCGTCCACATCGAGATCGACGCTGCCGACGGTGTTGAGCCGGATGCCGCCGCTGCCGGTCTTTTTTATGGTTATATCGGGTTTATGCTGGTTGATCCTTATGCCGGCGTCATGAAGCTCGCGGAGGAGGACGTCCGTGTGCTGCTCATTGAAGACGTCGACCAGGATGAGGATCAGGTCAGCGCTCCGCACGACCGCGATGACCTCCTTCCCGCGCCCTTTGCCCATAGCCGCACCGGCGATCAGGCCGGGGATATCAAGAACCTGGATCTTCGCCCCCCGGTGTTCCATCGAGCCGGGGACGACGGAGACGGTCGTGAAGGCATAGGATCCCGTCTCGCTCAGGTCGGTGCCGGTGAGTCTGTTGAGCAGCGTACTCTTTCCTACGGACGGGAAGCCGACCAGGACGACGGTGGCGTCCCCCGATTTCTTCACAGAGTAGCCCTCGCCGCCGCCGGATGAGGCTATGGCCCGGGCTACCGCTTCGTCGCGGATTTTCGCGAGTTTTGCCTTGAGGCGACCTATGTGCTTGGATGTCGCCTTGTTGTACGGGGTGTTCTTGATCTCGTCCTCAAGTTCCCGGATCTGCTCTTCGACACTGCTCATTACTGCCGGTACAGGTATGCCGGGAAGATACTTATTGGTGCCTGTCTGGAAAATCATGGGGCGGAGGGGAGAATGGCGTCGGCGGTCTGCCCTGATTCGCCGGCCGGCGGCGGAACCGGGGGCCGGGGGGTGGAAGATAGGTTTAAGTAACGGGAACTCCAATTATGTAGAGCACAATGGTGCACGCGCTGCTATAGTGTAGACCGGCCAATCATGTAGGACTCTCACTCCTACGACTGGGGTTCGAATCCCCATAGCAGCATAGGGGAACT
>JAAYND010000211.1 GCA_012521035.1 Methanomicrobiales archaeon | reverse complement strand
TTTGTAACCAGTGCGGCAGCAGCATCACTGCCGACTCTCTCAGCACCATTCTTCTTTGCGATACGTACAACCGCAGCAATAGGTAGATCTGCCATAATTTACTTCCACCTCTAAAAAGAGGTGTATGAGTTAATATTTAAACGTTTCGGGATTATCTCGAAAATTTGCGTTTCTCTTTCCCATTGGAGAGGCCTCTGGACAGAGCATCCTCATAACAGCAGAGAATGGCATCAATTCAAAAAAAGGTAGGATTTTCGTTATTTCTAAGATATACAGTCATATTCGCGAGGTTCTAGATTCTACTAATGAATTGGCGAGCATTATTGCATTCGTAAAATCTACTGAAGCGCGCGACGTATCTACGAAAATTTTGTCGATATTTACTACCGGTGCACCATGACCTTTCCCGGCTCCGAGGAACGTGAGCGTACGAAAGATAAGGTTCCCGGAGACTCCGTCGGGAGCGACAACCACCCCGTACTGTCTCGCCGCCTCCTCAATCAGGATCTCAGTGTGCCGGGCGCCGGTCAGGCGTGCCACGAGCTCGGCATCGGCCATCGTCCGATCGACAACCTGGTGCCGCCCGATATCACCGAGCCTCCCCCCCGAGAGGATCGCCACCCCTTCTGCGAGACCGAAGCTCCGCGCGATCTCCCTGCCTCGCTCAACGAACCGTACCTTCTCCGCGATCTTCCAGCCCTCATCGACCCCTACCGGGGCGAGGAGGAAGAGGTGCCCGTCCGCTGTCTCAAGGAGAGCGATCCGTTCCAGGTGGTCGACATCCATGGCCCGTTTAAGGGCCTTCAGGGTTGTGGAGGCAGGCAGGTCACCACGGACGGCGGCATCGATCCTGCCCCCGGCAAGAGCCTCGACGAGGGCCGCCTCCGGGCTCTCCGCCTCGACAACAGTAACCGCGCTCTCGAGCGAATCCACAACCCCCGGGCGAGAAAAAAGAACGAGATCGACCTTCCCGCCGACCGCCCGGATGGTCGAGAGGATCCGCTCATCCGGGGATGCAACGCCAAGCCCGACCCTTACCGGCATGCCTCTCCTTCGACGAAGATCCGCATGATACCGTTTCGATCCAGATCAAAGACCTGCGTCTCCCGGCCCAGGTACCTGACGGTCAGTTTCTGGCTCTCGTTTACCTCACCGATGAGGGCCGCAGTCATCCCGACATCAGCAAACCGGCGACAGACCTCCTCTACATTCTCCTCCTTCGCGGTCAGGATAAAGCCCATACCGGGATACATACGCACCCACTGCTCGAAGGGCAGGCGAAGCGCGGCGAGGTCCGGTCTCGGTATCGCCTCAAGGTCGATCGCCGCTCCTTTCTCGCTCACCTCAAGGAGCATACCGAGGGTTCCGATGATCCCGGGGTTGCTGATATCCTTGCCCGCTGTCACCAGCTGATCCCTCCCGAGATCCTCCATAACGCGGATCTGGGCCCGCACCACCTCAGCTGGCTTCATCGTGACCGAATCCCAGTTAAAGCAGCACGAGGGGTGAATCCGACCATCGAGATCGATCGCAGCGATGACCAGATCTCCTTCCTCTGCGGTATCAGAGAAGATGATCTGATCCATCCTGGCTGTCCCGAGGATCGCCACATCCACAACATTGTATGGCGTGCCCGGGTGCAGGTGTCCGCCCACAATCGGGACGCCAAACTGCGCGGATGCGGCGACCATGCCCCGGGTCACCTCATCACGGATCTGGTCGTCTGTGACCGAGAGGATATCGACCATCGCGACAGGCTTCCCGCCCATAGCAGCGATGTCATGAACATTCACAAGTACGGCACAGTACCCCGCCCAGAACGGATCCGCCTCCATGAGTTTGCTCCAGATGCCATCTGCCGCAAGCAGCAGCGCATCCTCCGCATTATGCCGGATGACGGCGGCGTCTTCACCAAACGAGGCGATGATATCGGGACTATCTACCCAGAGGGACCGGACCATATCCCCGATCACCCTCTTTCGGGTAACGCCCTCGTATTCCCTGACGGCCTGTGCTACCGTATCTGTGGAGCAATCGTTCACCACAAGAACACCAACACGCCACTTTTCTTTATGGTATTCTGCCTCATCAAAGATAATATATATGATTCACCGGTATTATGCTCTCTGCTTCTGGAAGTGATCGCGGCGATAGAAGAATGGTCCGGGAGGTGGAGGGACTGTGCTGAGTGTCGCACATCCCGCCTCCTCTACCGGGTTGTATTTTTGATGTTCCACGTCAAATAGATCGCTATGGACTGGGCCGAGAAGTACAGGCCGCAACACCTCCAGGACGTTGTGGGGAACGCCGCTGCCATCAGGCAGCTATACGATTGGTCGCGGGATTGGTCGCGGGAGAAGAAACCATTGATCCTGTACGGGAAGCCCGGTATCGGAAAGACCTCGGCCGCCCACGCCCTCGCAAACGACATGAACTGGGAGGTGGTGGAACTCAACGCTTCCGACCAGCGGACCAGACTGGCCCTTGAGCGGGTGGCGGGTTCAAGTTCCATGACCGGTAGCCTCTCCGGTGCGAGCCATAAACTCATCCTGCTCGATGAAGCGGACAACCTGCACGGGCAGGCGGATCGCGGTGGGGCGAAGGCGATCGTTGAGATCATCGCTACATCACAACAACCGATCATCCTGATCGCAAACGACTACTACGCCCTCTCAAAAGACCTCAAGGCAGCCACGGAGCCGGTGCAGTTCCGGGCGCTCCAGGCGCGCTCGATCGTCCCCCGCCTCCGCCACATCTGTGCCGCAGAGGGTGTCGTGTGCGATCCCGCCGCGCTTGACGAGATCGCCGGCCGCGCCGGTGGCGATATGCGGGCTGCGGTGAACATGCTCTACGCTGCCGCTATCGGGAACGAGCGCCTGGAGATGGGTGACCTCAGGACCTCTGCAAAGGACGAACGATCCACCATTTTTGAGCTTGTCGGAGGGGTTCTCTCGGGCAGGAGGGATGACGCCGAACTGCTTCGCATGGCCATGGAGGTCGAGGATACCCCCGATACCATCGAGCAGTGGCTGGAGGGAAACCTCAATCATCTGCCTGATCTCGCATCACAGGCGAGGGGTTACGCCTGCTTATCAAGGGCGGACGAGTATATCGGTCGGACGTTCCGGCGGCAGTACTACACCCTCTGGCGGTACGCAAGTGCCATCATGCTCATCGGTGTCGCGGATGCGGCCGGCGGGCATGGTGTTCATGGTCGTATCATGCCACCGGCGCGCTGGCGAAAGATGGGAGCGTCAAAGAAGCAGAAGGCGGTAAGGGCCGGTCTCGCCCGGAAACTCAGCGAGATGACACATATACCGGAGAATGCCCTGCGCGAGGACTTCTTCACCGCGATCAGCATCCTCGTCGAGCAGGACCCGGAGGGGTATGTCCGCGGCTTCAACCTGGACGCCGATGAACTCAATCTCTTCATCCACGATAAAGCACGGGCCACGAAGATCGTTAAAGGTGTGGCGAAAGAGGAGAAGGCGAAGGAGAAGAAATCTTCGGGGAGAGTCAGGAAGACTAAAGAGGCCGATCCGCCCGAAGATCCCGTGGAGAAAGGCCAGGATCTCCCTCCGGGCCAGGCGACGCTCTTTTAAGGAGCGCGGCGGTGGTAACAGTGGAGGATCACCGGCCCTGTATCCACGATCTCCCCGCCGTCTTCGTATACCTCATGACCCAGGTGGTAGATCAACAGATCGCAGTTGAGCCGGGAAGCAAGCGCGATCAGGGGAGGCACCATCTCCACACCGGGGCGCACGGCGTAGATCAGGTCCGCCCCTGCGTAGAGCCGGGTATCGGGCTCGAAGATATCGTCGGCTACCACGACAAGCCCCTCATGCCAGATACCGGGCCGGATCTCGGTGCAGAGGGCAAGTGCGCCGGCGGCCGCGATCACCCGGGCGGCATCCGGGTTATCGCCGATGCCTACTTCTATGGCTCGCCGGTAGCGGGCGGCGATGTACTCCCCGATACTCCGTTCAATATGTTTATGGTGGCGCATTACCCAGAAATTAGGTAATGAGCATCAATATTCTTTGGGATCAGCAGGGGTTGGAAGGGATCGAGCTCCCGGTCGCCCGGATGGTCGAGATGATCCTCAGGCGAGAGACCAGACTCATCGAATGCCCGTTCCTCATCGATGGTTACGATAGGGAGCGCAACCAGCACGATGCTCAACAGATTCTGGATCGCATGCAGGATACCCTCACCCGCAGATACGAGATCTCCGGCCCTCTGCTGCTCATCACACCCCGTGATCTCTATACCAGAGGATGCGAATTCGTCTTCGGTCTCGCACGCCCGGTGAGCAGCGTCGCCGTCGTCTCGACCGCCCGCCTCAGGAATGACTACTACGGTCGGGTGCCGGATGACGCCGACCTGATCGACCGGGTCGCGAAGGAGGGCGCCCATGAACTCGGGCACCTCCTCGGACTTGAGCACTGCCGGGAACCCGAATGCGTCATGTTCCGGCCGCGAACACTGGACGAACTGGATCGGAAGAAGAAGGTGCTCTGCCCGGCCTGCCGGGAGGCGCTGGGCGCGTGAGGTAGGCTGGTCGAACGCACATATCCTGCGAGATAAATACTTTTTTTTGCTCCGTCGGGGGAGATCCAGTCTGTTTAAGGGTTTTCAGATCTGCCGGGAGGTCTCCTGAGAGGTCAGCAAGGGAGGAATCAGGTTCCCCTCCCCGGGCGATATCCCCACGGTCCGGTGTGTGGGATAATGCCGGCGGAGGCATGGTCGGCCGGCCTTCTCCGTGCTTGTGCCCTTGCTGGGGATATCGCGACTACTGCCCCCGCCCCCGTGGGCGGGGGAGGAGCGCCGAAGGCGCGGGAGGGGTGGGCGGAGCGGTGTATGGGCCGGCGAAGGGCATGTTCAGGGCTGGCGCCCCGGGCTTGCGCCCCTCCGGGGCTCTCGCCACGAGAACCCCCGCTCCTGCGCGGGAGCCCTATGGGAGGGCCAGTATGGTTCTCTTTGCCGGGGAGGGGGTTCCCTCTCCGAGCCCCACCCCGGGTGATATCCCCACGGTACGGTGTATGGGATGATGCCGGTGGAGGGCGGAATCGGGTTCGCCTCCCCGGGCCGGCCATTCCGGAGATATCGCGACTACTGCCCCCGCCCCGAGGCGGGGGAGGAGCGCACGACCGGCGCGGGCGGGGTGGGGGGAGAGGAGAGCAGTATATGGCGAGATGCCGGCAAAAGGTATGTTCGGGGCTGGCACCCCGCGCTTACGCCCTCCCTGGGCTCTCGGCACGAGAACCCCTCCTGCGCGGGGATCTTGTGAAAGGGCCGGCATGGTTCTCCCCGGCGGGGAGGGGCTTCTTCGCCGACGCCCTATCCGGCCGCGGGCACTGCCGGGAGGTGAACGACCGTAAAATCGATTCAGGCTCCGACAGGGAGGAGGGCAGGGGCAACGACGGTTCAGTGGCGCGTTTCGATACCTGTCCGATACCTGTCATGAGCCAGCTCACAGCATCCCGATATCCTCATACCAGAGGTCAGGATGTGCCTCGATAAACTTTCCCATCATCTCCTTGCAGACGTCGAGGTCGAGATCGAGAACCTCCACCCCGTGGGATTCGAGAAATTCGCGCGCGCCGGGGAAATTTTCTGATTCTCCAGCTATGACCTTCTCGATCCCGAACTGGACGACCGCACCTGCACAGAGGTAACAGGGCATCAGCGTGGAGTAGAGTGTGCACCCGGCGTAGCTCTGGATCCTCCCGGCGTTTCTCAGGCACACGATCTCGGCGTGGAGCACGGGGTCGTTGTCCTGGACGCGACGGTTCCGGCCCCGCCCGATGATCCGACCATCGCGCACCAGGACCGAGCCGATGGGAATTCCGCCTTCCTGCAGGCCTGCTTCTGCCTCTTCAATGGCGCACATCATGAATAAGTCCATAAGAGATCCTCCGGGACACCTCATATATAAAATAGCCGTAATGATCCGGTGACAGATAGAGCTGATTTCTGCTAATTATTCAATCAGGTGTGGAGGAGGGTGGTTCCATCACTGCGCGGCCGGCCCTGTGAGGCGCGGGTGCGGGTGCGGTCTTATGGAAAATGTGGTTGCTTCCCTTCGCGGGGCGGGAATAACCCGTCACACGCTCGGGATCTCACGCTCGGTCCCGATATCGTCGATCGCCTGCCGGGCTGCGGCCTTGACATCGCGGTTGGTATCCCCGAGGAGGCGCACCAGTGGCTCCCTGGCCCGCGGGTTACCAATCCGCCCGAGCGCTCGTGCCGCCATCTTCCTGACGCGAGGTTTTGGGTCATCGAACAACCGGATCAGCGGTTCAACTGCCCTGGGATCGCCAATATTCCCGAGCGCCCATGCCGCTCCTGTCCTGACCCAGGAGTTCTCATCCTCCAGAGTCTGTATCAGGGGGAGCACAGGTTCTCGTCCATCGATGATTCCAAGAGATCTCGCTGCCTTCCATCGCACATCGACGTACTCATCATTCAGTGCCTGGATCAGCGGTTGCACCGCGCGGCGGTCTCCCATCTCTCCGAGAACCTCCGCGGCCCGCCACCGATCATTGGGGTTCGCGGACTCAAGCATCGCCAGGTGCCTGTGAAGTTTCTGTTCCCAACCGGGATCGCCAATCTCCTGCCCCGGTACCGGCAAATCCTTCCCTGTCATAGGTCACCTCATGTTCATTTTGAACCGCCTGAGTATAAGATTTTGCCCCGGAAGGTGTATTTTTCTATTTCCCCGGCCATCATCGTACCATGGTGAACCCGACCGGTATACTGGAGGGGACAGCGTTCCCGCCGGACCTGGAGCGCCTCGGTATTGCATCCGGCGCGAAGATCGATATCAGGGAACTTGACAGGATGGGGAAACGTCAGAAATTTCACGTTTATCTCTACTTTGAGGAATCTCTGGCCGTATCTTCCACGCTCGAGGAGGATCTGCAGGAGTACAGGGGTATTCCCGACCTGGAACGCCCGTTTGTCAGGCTCGATACGTTCCTCGAATTTGCCACTGAGTCAAATCCTCTCTTTACCCAGTGCCTGGATGACCTCCCGCTGGTCGTTGAGGTCATCGCCTACGGAGAGATCGAGATGGGAGAGGGAGAGCCCGTAGCCTACATCAAGGGACTGATGCCATTCCTGGATGAGCTTGCGATGGATGAGGACACGCCCCCCATGTCGTGATGCATAGCGCCGTCCGGACTCATTCGTGAGCACAAGTCCATCCCCGGGTTATTTTGTAGTCGAAGGGTTTTTTGCGGGCACCAGACTGCCGGCATGGTGACCGTGGAAGGTCGCTCTGGTGTAGCGTTGCTTTGTGGGGGCTCTGTGGGAGGGGCGGCATGGTTCTCCCCGGGTGATATCCCCACGGTCCACCGCATGGAATGATACCGGCGAAGGCATGGCCGGGTCGGCATCCCGGGCCGGCCTTCCCTGTGCTTGTGCCCTTGCGGGGGATATCGCGACTACTGCCCCCTTCCTGTGGGCGGGGGAGGAGCGCCGAAGGTGCGGGAGGGGTGGGGGAGATAGGAGAGCAGTGTGTAGTGAGATGCCGGCGAAAGGCATGTTCGAAGCCGGCACCCCGGGCTTGCGCCCTTCCCGGGCTCTCGCCATGAGAACCCCCGCTCCTGCGCGGGAGCTCTGTGGGGGGACTGTGTGGTTCTCTTCTCCGGGGAGGGGGTTCCCTCCCCGGCCCCCTCCCCAGGCGATATCCCCACGGTACGGTGTATGGGAGGATGCCAGCGAAGGGCGCAGCCGGGGGAGGCAACCCCGGTTCCGCCCTCCCCGGGCTCTTGCCACGAGAACCCCCGCTCCTGCGCGGGAGCCCTATGGGAGGGCCAGTATGGTTCTCGACGACGGGGAGGGGGTTCCCTCCCCGGGCCCCTCCCCGGGCGATATCCCCCACGGTCCAGTGTATGGGATGATGCCGGCAAAAGGCGGGATCGGGGTTGCCTCCCCGGGCCGGCCTTCCCTGTGCTTGTGCCCTTGCGGGGGATATCGCGACTACTGCCCCCGCCCCGAGGGCGGGGGAGGAGCGCCGAAGGCGCGGGTGGGGTGGGCGGAGCGGTGTATGAGCCGGCGCCCCGGACTTGCGCCCTCCCCGGGCTCTCGTCGCGAGAACCCCCGCTCCTGCGTGGGAGCCCTGTAGGATGGCCGGTATGGTTCTCGCCGGCGGGGAGGGGGTTCCCTCCCCGGACCCCTCCCCAGGCGATAGCCCCACGGTCCGGTGTATGGGATGATGCCGGCGAAAGGCGGGATTAGGGTGGGCGGAGCAGTGTGTGGGCCGGCGAAGGGCATAATCAGAGCCGACGCCGGGCGGGGTGCGGGTACAAAGCGACGTATGAGGGCATCCCTGCCCGGAAGATCGGAGCGCGCCATACCTCATCGTGGGAATCCTGTAGCAGCGAGAAAAAAGAGGCCAGCCCGGGCTCCTGTGAGATGGAAGCCGGGTATCTGTCTATGGAATTCTAACCGTGCTCATACCCTTCACGATATCCAGGCTCACATCGAAGTTCCTGACCGTGTGGGTGAGCGCGCCCATGCTGATGACGTCGATCCCTGTCGCGGCATACCGGGCAATGTCGCCGCCGGCAACATTCCCCGAGACCTCGAGGGTCACCCGCTCCCGGAGACCCCGCTCGACAAGCGCCTGGACCGTCTCAAAAACCGCATCCGGTGTCATGTTATCGAGGAGGATGATATCAGCCCCGGCACCGGCAGCCATAATCGCGTCACTCATCACCCCGACCTCTACCTCGACCACCCGGTAGAGGCTCTGCTCCTTCGCCCGCCGTATCGCCTCCGGGAGTGGCACCAGCGCAAGGTGGTTATCCTTGATCAGGACCATATCCGAGAGGGTGTAGCGGTGCGGGTCACCTCCACCGAGTATCACCGCCTTCTTATCCAGCGCCCGGAGCCCCGGGGCTGTCTTCCGGGTTGCGGCGACCCGGATGTCTGGAGAGAGACCTTGCACGACATCGACCGCCGCCCGTGTCCGCGTCGCGATCCCGCTCATCCGCCCGATGATGTTGAGCGCTGTCCGCTCAACGAGGAGGATTGCCCTTGCAGGACCGGCGAGGTCGAGGACGACCTCCCCCGAGGTGACCGGTCTGCCGTCAGCGGACCGCGCGCGGACCGTGACACCGAAGTGTTCAAAGAGCGTCTGCGCCTCGGCAAGGCCGGCGATGATCCCGCGATCCTTTGCCCTGATCGCCGCCCGGCAGGTGATGTCGGGGACGACCGCATCGGTGGTGACATCGCCCCACGGTGCATCCTCCCTGATGAACCGGAGAAGGTCTTCGAGCGGGACCAACACGCTCACGCCCCGACGGCGATCATCCGCTCGATAGCCAGGCGCGCGCGATCCATGACCTCCCGGGAGAGGATGATCTCGTGCTCTTCACACTCGAGCGCCCGCAGGAGATCGTCGAGGGATATCTTCTTCATATCCACGCAGATCGCTTCCGGCTTCTCGTAAAAGACCCTGTCCGGGTAGAGCACCCGGAGGCGGGAGACCATATCCCGCTCGGTGAAGACCGACCAGGGTTCGCCCTCCCCGGCGGCGCCACGGACCATCCCACCGGTGGATGCGATCAGGTCGGACTTCTCCTGGATCTCCGGCGGGCACTCGGGGTGACAGATGATCACACCACCCTTTCTCCGGGCCGCCTCTACGTCGGCGATGGAAAAACCGGTATGGACGTAGCAGTGGCCACCGGGTGGGAGCGGGATGATCGTCTTGTCGGGGAGCTCCCGCTGGACGTACGCTGCGAGGTTTGAGTCAGGTCCAAAGAGGATCGTATCGTTCGGGAGTGATGCGACGACCTTAACCGCGTTTGCCGATGTGCAGACGATATCGGCGAGTGCCTTGCTCTCCGCTGTGCTGTTGGCATAGACCACCACGGCCGCATCCGGATGCTGCTTCTTCGCCTCCCGGATCATATCCGGCGTCAGGAAATCGGCGAGGGGACATCCCGCATCCAGAACCGGAATGATTACCTTTCGCTCAGGGTTGAGGATCTTTGCCGTCTCAGCCATAAACCGGACCCCGCAGACGACGATCAGGTCTGCTCTGGCCTCTTTTGCCTTCACCGCAAGCTCGAGGCTATCGCCCACCACATCGGCGAGCGCCTGGATCTCCAGGGGCTGGTAGTTATGCGCCATGATAATTGCGTTTTTTTGGGTTTTGAGCGCACGAATCTCCATTTCCATTGCTATGTCCCCACCAC
>JAAYND010000210.1 GCA_012521035.1 Methanomicrobiales archaeon | reverse complement strand
CGACTGTTCTGGTTCAACTGCGATGTGAGTTCAGCGATCTGAGCCTTCAGTTGAACATTTTCAGCGCGGAGTTCTGCGATAAGACGCTGTTGTTCTGTGATAAGGTGCTGGCGTTCTGTGTCAAGACGCTGTTGTTCAGCGACGAGGCGTTTGAGATCGTCGATGACTGCAAGGAGAGCAGGGATATCCTCAGTGGTGTACTGAGAGGGGGGCTGGTCTTCAAGACCCACTTCGAAATGAGGAATATCAGCAGTCACTATATTCTATTTAGACGTTATTATAAAAAGATCTTTTGGTCGGGCTGAATAGTTACAACAAATGTAGCACGACCTCTTCCCCGGGGGGCCTGACGCGGCCGGGAAGAGATCGTGGGGGTGCTGTCCCCTGCCGGCGAGCCCTCGTGATGGATGGCCCTATCCAGATCCCCTGGCATACGTCATGAGCGCCTCCAGCAGGAGGGGGCCGGGGATGATCAGGCGTGAGAAGAGGCGACGGTAGAGAGGACCGGGTGAGAGAAGGGTTCATGGAGATCCCACTCTGAGCCGTCTGCAACCCTGTTCGGGCGACCGACAGCGGATCTCCCGGAAAACGGGGTTCCTCCTCGCAGTGAGGGATGACCCGGTCACGGGTGCCCAGGGCGCCACAGGAGATCCTCAACAGACGCCCTTTCCTGGCGCCGCTTCATATCCTCCCAGATCCGGCGTTGTTTGTAGAGCCAGAAGTCGAGGTCATCGGGATCTTCTGCGTAAATGATGCGATGGTGCTCGAGTACTCTTCCCCGAAGATACCAGGGGATCTCGTCATATACGATGATATCGTACTGCTCCGGGGCGAGCAGCATCCTATCGTGTACCGCAACCCTATCCGCACTATCGCTCAAGATCAGGCAGATATCGATATCGGACTCCGGCTCCGCGTAACCCATGACGCGCGAACCAAAGAGCAGGATACCCCTGATAGAGGGAAGGAGATCCCGGAAGCTGTTCAGGATCTGATCCCGTCGGAATCCACCCACGCAAGCACCTCGCCCACAAACTTCTGCATTGACGGCATCAACCGCTGCATTGCGGCATATGCGGCATGGTCGTTAATACCATCATATTCATGGACCAGGTGATCTCGGAGTCCATTCGCCGATCTCATATCCCGCCCGGTCTCTGGCTTGAGAACCCCTGCATCCACCAGATAGTCGATATTGGTGTAGTCGTCCTCTGCAGAAGAGCGTAGCATCTGCCGGATGAGAGCACAGATATCTGTAACTCTCTCTACGGCCTCCTGGAACTCCTTGTAGAGTGCTTTGCGCAGGATGCGGTCGCCAGGCATAGCATCCGAGAAGTGCCGTTCGATGAACTCTATCCTGTCAATGAGCTCCTCGGCCTTCTGCAGTATCCGCTCCCTGATCCGGGTATCCATTGAGAGTCATTCACCTGTTGCCTCAATAATACCTCGTATCACTCGCCGGTCGCCCCCGTGTTCTCGCTACGGCCGGCAGACCACCCCTCCCGCAGCGACCCGGGATCCCGTCACTCGTCCCTGCCGGTCGTTCCCCAGCGCTTCCGCCGGCCGCGGGTTCCCGGCCCGTAAACCGCGAAAGGCTCCTGGCACGAGAGAGCTGACACCCGGTCGTCGTAGTATCCCTTATCTCCATCTCTCCCGGCACTGACCTCAAGATCCGGCGAGGCTGGTTGCGGCAATACACTCTCAAATAGCCCATGCATGAGAGACTTTCCCAGACCGGTGGGGGAGTAATAGGCCCTCTCCTTATCTCCAAGGTCATCGAGCACCCTTGCCCTCTTTGAGACCAGACCTGCGTTGACGAGCGCTTTCAGGTACCTGTCGATATCTCCCGATGATCTGGCGCGGAATTCCTTCTTGATCTCATTGAACCGCATCTGCTCTCGTTTCAACAGGAGGATGTAGATTGCCCAGGCTTTATCATTGTTCAGTGGCTTTACCGCCTCCCGGATCTCTGCGGGAACCTCGGCCAGGCATCCCTTGATTGTTGTGCGATCCATGTCAGTACCTATAAGGTCATAGATCTGTGACTTATTTATACCTATGCGGTGCTTTCAGGTCATGTTTTTATGACATTGTGTTCAGGAAACATTTTGTCTTGACCGGATGAGACACCACATATAATGCGAACGTGCCCCGGCGCTCTCTCCTATCAGGGCGTGTAGCGGTGCTCTCGTACTCCCTGGTTGCTACACAACAGAAAATCCACACCGGAACCTCCCGGCGCAAAAAACAGTGGGCCCGGAGGGATTTGAACCCACGACCGCCCGGTTATGAGCCGGGCGCTCTGACCGGACTAAGCTACGGGCCCAGAAACGACAACCCGATCCCACGGATGTGGAGACACTGCATAGTACAGCGTCCACACGGATCCCTGAGATCTCCAGTGCATACAGATATCACTCTTTTACGATAAATACGTTGTGCGGGGCCGATCAACGCCCCCCGGTGCCGGCCACCACCACCTCCTCTGCCTCCCGGATGATCCCGAGAACCTCCTGCCGCTTCTCTTCCATCAGGCTCTCCGTATCTGCCTCAATGTTCAACCGCACCAGCGGCTCGGTGTGGGACCGGCGGATGTTGAACCACCACGCCGGGTAGTTCACCGTCAGCCCATCCAGGTAGTCAGGCTCCGCGTCATGATACCGGGCCGCGAGCACGGTAAACACCCTCTCGGGATCGTCCACCCGGAGGTTGATCTCCCCGGTCGTGGGATAGCGGTCGAGCGGCCGGATGAGCTCAGAAAGAGGCTGATCCCTCGCCGCGACGATGTTTGCCACCATGACCAGCGTGAGGAGCCCGTTATCCGTGAACCCCATGTCCCGGTAGTAGTAGTGCCCCGAGAGCTCGCCGGCGAATATGGCATCTTCCTCCCGCATCCGGGCCTTGATGAAGGCGTGGCCCACCCTCGACCGCACACCCCTCCCGCCGGCCCGCTCGATCGCCTCCACCACGGCCCGGCTCGACCGCAGATCATACATGATCGTCGCCCCCGGGTTCTCCTCGAGCAGATACTCCGCTATGAGCCCGGTCACGAGATCTTCCCGGACGCGCTCACCCCGCTCATCGATAAACCCGCACCGGTCCGCATCACCGTCGAACGCGGCCCCGAAGTCCGCACCCTCCGCCACAACCCGGTCCTGGAGCTCCCGGGTCGTCGCAGGGTCGAGGGGGTTTGCGTGGTGGTGGGGGAACCTCCCGTCGGGCTCGAGGTACATCGGCACAAGCCGCCATGCCGGAACACGCTCAAAGAGGCGGGGGATCTCCGGCCCGGCCATACCGCTCCCTGCATCCACGGCGATCGTGAGCGACCCCGGCGCCCGGGCAAACCCGGCCACCGTCCCGACGTAATCATCGAGCATATCCACATGGTAATGGGTGCCGGCCCCTGCACTCACCGCCTCCCCCCCGATCATCGACTCAAGGAGCGGCAGCCCCCGGTCGCCGGAGAGCGGGACCGCATCCCTGCCAGCAAGTTTGAGCCCGTTCATGTCACCCGGGAGGTGGGAGGCCGTCACCATCGCCCCACCGTCAAACTCCCCACGATAGATGGCGTAGTTCAGGAGCGGTGTGCTCACCTCGCCGATATCGGCGACGTCCGCCCCGGCCCGGGTCACCCCCCGGGCAAACGCACCCGCGATCGTTCCCGACGAAAGACGCATATCCCGCCCGACGACGATCCGCTTCGCCCCGAGGAGACGGACGAACGCACTCCCGATCTTCTCTGCCATCTCCTCACCGAGTTCATCCGGGTAGCGCCCCCGGATATCGTATGCCTTGAATATTCCTGCCATACTCATCACCTTCCGAGCGGTGATATCTCCCGCAACCGCTCGAT
>JAAYND010000209.1 GCA_012521035.1 Methanomicrobiales archaeon | reverse complement strand
GTGCTCTTCCCCGAGGCATCCGTGCTCGCCGACCATATCCTGAGGGTGATGATCGATGTGGTGGATGGACTTGAGTTCAATAAGGGAAACATCAGGAAGAACCTGATGATGCTCCGGGGCGTGAACCTCGCTGAGTCAGTGATGATCGAGCTCACGAAGCGGGGCATGAACCGGCAGGAGGCTCACGAGGTGATGCGGACGGCGAGCATGCAGGCCCTCGCCGAGGACCGGGATCTCGCTCTGGTGCTCGGCGAGCGGCCGGAGGTCACGGAGTTCGTCACCCGCGAAGACCTTGAGCGCCTCCTTGACCCGGATGCGTACATCGGGACAGCGGTCAGGCAGGTGGACCGCCTGATCGAGAAGCTCCGGCCGCTCTGTCCGTAAGCTCGGGGCGCACCAGCGCGTCTCGCTCGGTTGATGCGATCTCGCGCAGGGCTCCGGCAGAGAGGTCAGTGATCGGGTAGTAGCCACCACCTGCCTGCTCGGCGAGCATCCGGCAGTAGCCGAGCCTGATATCGATGAACGACTCTCCGGTCTCTTCGGTATCGATGACCACCGCACGGATACCCTGGGACCGGATCTCGCATGCGAGATCGAGGATCTCGCGGCGCACGTCCCCGGAGAGGGGGACGTTTGCCCGGCCATCGGATATGACGACCATCATCGGGATCGCCGCGCCGGCCTTCCGCCGCTCCTGCCGGAGAACCTCCATGCCTTTTACCAGGCCGGCGGCAAGCGGCGTCTTTCCCCCGGTGGGGAGATCCTCAAGGCGTTTCTGCGCAAGGTCGACGCTCGAAGAGAGCGGGAGGATGACCTCAGCACCGCTCCCCCCAAACGCCACAAGCCCGATGCGATCGCGGTGCTGGTAGGAGTCAAGCAGCATCGAGAGGACCGCACCTTTGGCCGACTCCATCCGTTTTGTCGCTCCCATCGACCCGCTGGCATCGACAACGAAGACGCACGCGACGGAGACCTTCCCCACCCTGACCCGCTCGCGGATATCCTCTCCCCGGACGGCGATCGCCATACCGTTATGATCGCGCACGGTCTGGTGCGGGGCAGCCGCCCTGAGCGTGGCATCGAGCGCGATATCCCCGGTGCCGGTCGGGTACCTGGCGGAGACGTACCTGCCCCTGTTCCCGCCCGGAGAAGCATCGACCCGCCTGCCTGAGGCTCTCTTCTCCCCCCGGAGATCCCGGCGTTCCGGCATACTCATCTTCCTGACGTCGATCGGATCCCCGGCCGGAAAGACGGTCTCGCGTGTATCGCTCCCGCCGGATGACCGGTTGCCGTGGGATCCTCCGCCGGCCTCGGCATCCCCGGACGAGTGATCGTGCCCGCTCTTCGCGAGCGCCTCCTCGAGTTTCTCCGGATCGACGTTCGGCTCCTCGAACGGCTTTCGGCGCATCCGGTGCGGGAGTGCAAGCTCCATCGCCTCCCTGAGATCGTCGCGGGTGACCGCGGTCCGCCCATCGAGAGCGGCGATCGTCTTCGCCGTCCGGACGACGGCGATATCGGCGCGGTGCGTCCTGACCCCGAGCCTGAGGCATGCCTCAACCACCGCGTTCAGGAGGGCATCCTCGATCGTGACCGATGGCAGAACCTGCCGCGCAGCGATGATCGCCTCGCGCAGTTCCTCCTGCACCGGATCGTATGCCTGCCAGAGGCCCCGAGAATCGCGCTCAAACGCCTCGGCGGCCCTGACGATCGCCACTCGCTGGGCGGGATCCTCGATCCCCTCCACGGTCACCTGCAACCCGAACCGATCCAGGAGCTGTGGCCGGAGTTCTCCCTCTTCGGGGTTCATGGTGCCGATAAGGATGAACCTGGCCGGGTGAGAGAAGGATATGCCCTCCCGCTCAACAACGTTGACCCCCATCGCGGCCGCGTCGAGGAGGATGTCGGCCACGTGATCGTCGAGCAGGTTGACCTCATCGATGTAGAGGATACCCCGGTTGACCGCTGCGAGTATACCGGGATCGATTGTCACCGTCCCCTCCCGGATCGCCTTCTCCACGTCGACGGTCCCCACCACCCGGTCCTCGGTCACCCCGAGCGGGAGGTCGACGACGCGGACCCGGCGCCGCTCAACCTCCAGATCTTCACCGACAGCCTTCTTCACGGCACAGGCGCTACAGATCCCCCCATCTCCGGCGGGATCGCAGTTGTACGGGCAGCCCCGGATGACGTCGATCTCCGGGAGCAGATCAGCAAGCGCCCTGACAGCGGTGGACTTGGCCGTCCCCTTCTCACCACGGATGAGCACCCCGCCGATCCCGGGGTTGATAGCATTGAGGATGAGTGCACGTTTCATCGTCTCCTGGCCGACGATGGCGGTGAATGGAAGGACGTTCCTCCGTGCCTGGTATGACATATATGAAAATAGGATGAAAGAGATGTTAAATAATTCCTCTTTGTTAGCAATATATAGCCGGGCGGGGATCTCCCACCCGGAACCCGGATTAGAACTCCTCTGCGATGCCGTAGCCGTATGACCGCAGCGCCAGACTCCCCCACTGCTCCGGGTATGCGGTGAGCATGAGCCCCCGTATCTCCAGGAACTCCTCCGCTGCGACCATGGAGATCGGGTGGATCAGTTCTTCCTCTTCAGAGTCCATCGACCAGGAGTGGATGTAGTAGACATCGGGCACCCCGTCTTCCTCGTGCAGGTAGAGATCCTTGCCGCGCACATACGCCCCGCCGGGCTCTCCCCGTGGCGCGTAGTATATACAGATGTCGTGATCGGTGTCCAGCACGATCTCACCGTCATTATAAGCGATGCTTCTCTTCATGTCAATCACCGTTTGCCCCGCCTCTGGTAGGGTGGTCCGGCAGGTGGTAGCGACAGGCCCCGGAGGGCCTATGGGGTGGTCGTGGCCGTTCCGGAAGCCCGGGCACCGATGGAGCCGTTCCCGCCTGCCAGGCAGGGATAGGATCTCCAGTATTATAATTCTTTCTATTAGTATTAATTAGTGCTATATAGTAACTATAATTTACTTACGATTTGCCATCCGACCACAGCGCGGGCCCGGGAGCCGCAACGGATAGCCCGACCCCCGGCCCATCAATCTCCTCCCCGAAGCGCCTCCAGATCTCGCAGGGTCACCACCCGGATCGCCCCGCCCTGGACGTCGCCGCCGGCATCGCTCATACGGTCCTCGATCCAGCCCTCCATATCGAGATAGGCCGCTCGCAGCCCTTCAAGGACTTCCGGGTCAGCATCCCAGAGACCGCGACCGTGCGCCTCAAGCAACCGCCTCCCGATCTCCTCAAGCGCCCAGGGGTTCTCGTTCTCAAAGAACTCCCGCATATCCGCATCCAGGACGAACGTACGAGTGATGTCATCGAATATCCGGTCATCCACCTCCTGTGTCGTCGCTTCCCACCCGTAGACGGCCCCCACATGCCGGGATATATCCCCGGCACCCTTGTAGCCGTGTCGCTTCATCCCCTCGATCCACTTCGGGTTCAAAAGCCGTGCCCGCACGACCCGCCGTATCTCCTCTGCAAGTGTCCTGACCTCCACGCGGTCCCGGTCACGGGTATCGCCGTAGTAGGCGGGCACATCACGGTTCGAGAGCACCCTCGCCGCCCCGGTAAAGCCGCCGTGCCCTCCGAAGTAGCAGCAACACCCGAGGAGGTCGTACTCGTCTGTCACGGTCTTATTGAACGTGAGGTCAACGGTCGCAAGCTGCGCGGAGAGGGTCTCCCGGGCTTCTTCGCCGAACCTATCCCTCCCGTAGGCGTAGCTGTTCCACCTGAGGTAGACCTCCGCGAGATCGGCCTCCTCCTTCCAGGCCGAAGCGTAGACCGCCAGGCTGACGCCGCTACCGTAGGTGCCCGGCCGGCTCCCGAATATCCGGGTCGTCCCCATGCCCTGAAGAGCGTGTTTTCGTACGAAGTTCATATCGAGGGGCTCATCCAGCGCCGCGACCTCAGAGATGGCGTCATCCAGGAGCTCGATGCAGGTGTAGAAGCAGTCCCGGAGGATCCCGCTCATCCTGACGGTAACATCGATCCTC
This sequence comes from Methanomicrobiales archaeon, assembly GCA_012521035.1. Lineage (GTDB taxonomy): Archaea > Halobacteriota > Methanomicrobia > Methanomicrobiales > Methanoculleaceae > Methanoculleus. The sequence goes on along the minus strand of JAAYND010000209.1, from coordinate 4,385 downwards.
GGTCGCCCGAGTTCCTCAAGCGGCATCACCCGGTAGGATCGGACCCTCCCGTCAACCCAGACCGGCTCGACCCCGAGGAGGTAGAAGATCTCTGCGAGCTGCTCGCCGTCGGCCCACATGACGTCTGATGCCATCCAGTACATACCGACATTCTCCGGGATCCGCCCCTGCTCCTCGGCGTGTTTCTGGATGACGCTCTCGGCAAGCCGCACACCGATCCGCCATGCAGCCCGGGTGGGTATGCGGAAGGGATCGAGCGAGTAGAAGTTCCGGCCGGTGGGGAGAACCTCGGGTTTTCCCCGGGTGATCAGCCCGGAGGGGCCGGGAGGGATGTAGCCTCCTGCACAGCCCGAGAGCAGGCTCCCGATCTCGTCTGAGTCCTCGATCCGGGCCACGAGATCGAGGACGGTGGCCTGGATATTCGCAAGTGCATCACGATCGAGATCCTGGAGGCGGTCGGCGAGGATCCGCTCCGCCGCCCGGTCCAGAGGCTCCCCCGCGACGGCCGCGGCTATGAGATCTCCTGCCCGGGAATCGGCGTCCCGGAGCAGACCCTCGTCAGCGGTAGAGACGTCATGCCCCATCATCCGGAGCACCGCACCCCTCGCCTCGCCGCCATACCGCATGATGGCGTTGATGAACTCCGCCAGGCGCTCACCCGCCGGCACCTCCCCGAAGACATGCATCCCATCAGGGATCCAGGTATCGGCGATCCGGGTTACAGCGGTATGGGCAGCGACGATTACGTCCTCAAACGATCTACCATCTTCGTGGAGACCGCAGAACCCGATCTCGTCTGCTATACCGGTCTCCTCGAGGAGGTCGGCGATGGTATGCTCAAGCGCGTGCGCCCTCGCCAGCTCGATGCCCTTCACCCGGTTGTAGTCATCGATCTGGTCCTCAAGCTCCTTCAGGCCGGCGTAGAGGTCGCTCGCGGTCATCACCGCCTGCATATGGTCAACCAGGACCGCATAGCTCCGCCGTTTGGCAATCGTCCCCTCGGGCGGGTTGTCGGCGTTGTAGATATAGAGGTGAGGGATGGTCCCGATGGCGATATCGGGGTAGCAGGCATCGGAGAGGGCGACCGACTTTCCCGGGAGGAACTCGAGAGTCCCGTGCGTGCCGACATGGATGATCACGTCCGCACCAAACGCCTCCTCGATGTAGCGGTAGGTCGCGATGTACTGGTGGGTTGGCGGGACTTCCGGGTCGTGGAGGATCTTGCAGACCTCGCCGTCGCACTGCGATCCGGCGCACCCGCGCTTTGGCTGGACGCATATGATCGCATCCCCATAGCGCACGCCGGTGACGACGATCTTTCCCTCGTGGACCATCGCTTCACCGGGCGGTTGCCCCCACGCCTCAATGATGCGGGTTCTGACTGCGGGGGGCAGGGTCTCAAACCAGGCGGTGTACTCGTCCGGCTCTATGAGAGCAAGGGCACCCCCCTTTCGGACGATCTCGGTGACCGACGTCCAGCGGAAATCGCTGACCGCTTTTCTGTCCATGATATCATCGATCAGGGTCTTCCCGCTCTCCGGGCACTCGACCGCATACCCCGCATCATGCATCACCTCAAGGATCCGCACGACGCTCTCCAGCGTATCGAGGTGCGCTCCGGCCCCGACCGTCGCCTCGGCGGATGCACAGGGCTTGTTATGGAGGATGAAGGCGACCCGCCTCTCGCTGGCCGGCTTCTGCGCAAGGTCGATCCACCCCCTGACCCGGGCCACGAACCTCTCCAGCCGCTCATCCATGGGGATGTGCTGCTCGCCGTCGGTCTCTCCCGGCTCCCGGCTCCCGGCCGCACCGATCGGCATCATGGTGATCCCGCCGAGGAACTCCGGCATCGCGACATACCACGAGACGTTGCTCCCGCACATGCCGTCAGTACACTCCCTCCATTCGGCCTCTGTCCGGTGGTAGAGTATGAGGGGATGGAAGACCGGCACGCCGAGCCCTTCAAGCGTTTTCGTGAAAGATTCGGCGTCACGGGGCGGCGTGAACGCCCGTGCATCGATGAGTGCTGAGATCCGCCCCTCAAAGAACGCCTCCACAACATCCCGGGTGGATCGCGCCCCGATCTCCTCGTCAGAGATCCCGAAGCAGAATACCGGGAGGACGTCGTAGTATTTCTCAAGGCTTCGGATCAGGGCATTCTCAACGACGAAGTCCCCGTTCGCCCAGCGGGTCCGGGAGAGGAGGAGCCCGACGCGGATGGGGTGCCGGGAGGGGTACCAGGCGATGTATGCGTCGGCGTCATCAAAGATGCGCTCCGCATCCGGGTGGTAGGCCCCCTCCCAGTGGGTCTCCAGCGGGGGGTCGTACGTGACGTCCATACCGCCGACCTCTGCCTGAACGTAGCGGATCAGGTTCTGGATATTCTCAGGCCCTCCATAGAGGAAGTAGGCGTTCACGGTCGAGACGATGCTGAGCGGGACGGTCGAGGCCGACCACCAGGTATCGGTGTAGCCAAATGTAATGATGGGGATCCTTCCCTCAAGGCCGCCGATGATCTCATCCCAGATGGGGTCGCTTGAGGGATGGGCCAGGACGACGTCTGAGCCCCGGCACGCCTCGATACAGAGTCTTCGTTCTTCGGGATCATCTCTCAACTCATGCAACTGCCAGACAGAGAGGTCGCTCCCTGTCTCCCGCATTGCATTGGAGAACTGCGGTAGTTCGCTACCCCAGGCAACTATTGCTATCTTCATACTATCCCTCAAGGGTTAGATCATTCTCAGAGGGCCGGAGGGGGACCACGTAGGGCACCCCCATCTCATCCTTCACGGCCGCCTCGATACCGTAGGCCTCACGCACCATCTCCGGCGTCAGGAGGGAAGACGGCTCCCCCTGCCCGAGAACCAGTCCGTCTTTCAGTATCAGGAGTCGGTGACAGTAGCGGGCGGCAAGGTTCAGGTCATGGATCGCCGCCACCACCGCAAGCCCGCGCTCCTCGGCGAGCCGGAAGAGGAGGGCCATCACCTCGATCCGGTTGCGTATATCCAGTGCGCTCGTCGGTTCATCGAGGAGGAGAACCCGGGCGTCCTGTGCGATCGCCCGCGCGACGAGCACCCGTTGCCGCTCCCCGCCCGAGAGCCGGTCGATCCTGCGGGACGCAAACGCAGATATGCCGAGGAGTGAGAGCGCATCAGAGACCTTCTGTTTATCCACCTCAGAGACGCTCCAGCGCAGGTGTGGCCGCCTGCCCATAAGGACAGTCTCAAAGACCGTGGCCGAACTGAGGGTGCCGCTGTTCTGCGGGACGTAGGCGATCACCCGTGCGATCTCCGGCCGGCTCATCGAGAGCATGTCACGCCCGTCGAGGTGGATCTCCCCCTCAGGAGTGAGGATCCGGTCCAGGCACCGGATCAGCGTCGTCTTCCCCGAACCGTTCGGCCCGACGAGCCCGAGAACCTCGCCCGCATGGAGGGTGAACGATATACCATCGAGCACCCGGCGCTCGTTGTAAGCAAACGAGATCCCCTGTGCGCGGAGCAGCGGCATCAGGTATCCCTCCTCATGAAGAGATAGAGGAAGAAAGGTATGCCGAGGAACGCGGTCATGATCCCGACCGGTATGATGGCTCCGGGGATCAGGATGCGAGCGAGGCAGTCGGCGCCGAGGAGGAGGACAGCCCCCACGAGACCGGATGCAGGGAGGAGGGTGCGATGATCGGTCCCGATCACCATCCGGGTGATATGCGGCGCCACAAGGCCTATGAACCCTATGGTGCCGGTGAAGCAGATGATCACGGCCGTCACGAGCGATGCGGCGAGCATGAACCCGGCCATGGACCGCTCCACCGGGACGCCGAGACTGGCTGCAACCTCATCCCCTTCGGCGAGGGCGTTGAGATCCCATGCACGCCAGAGGAGGAGCGGTATGGTGGCGACGATGACGATCGTCACGATCCCGAGTTTCGGCCACGATGATTTGTCGAGGGATCCAAACATCCAGAAGACGACCTCCTGCACCTTGGCCGCCGTCCCGAGGTACTGGAGGAGGGATGTGATCGCCGAGAAGAGGTACATGAGTGCGATCCCGGCGAGGATCATCGCCTCGCTCCCCATTCCCCGCAGGCGAGCCATGCCGTATATGGCAGCCGCAGCGAGCATAGCAAAGAGGAAGGCGTTCCCGATGACGAGGAGGCTCCCCGAGAAGACGCCGGCACCGAGGATGATGGCGATCGATGCGCCGCATGATGCGGCGGATGCTATGCCGAGGGTGAAGGGGCTTGCGAGAGGGTTTCGGAGGACGCCCTGCATGACGGATCCTGCGATCGCAAGCCCGAACCCCGCCACGATCCCGAAGAGGACGCGGTGTAGCCGCCAGCCCCATATGATGCCGACGGCGTTTGACTCGATCATCCGGTCAGGCAGGTC
>JAAYND010000020.1 GCA_012521035.1 Methanomicrobiales archaeon | reverse complement strand
GCCCGTGCGACCAGACCCGAGCGCCCTGCGCCGGCCACGTAGATCCGGCGTGCAGCCAGGATCCTGTCCAGGAGTCGGGCAGCGTCCTCCTGATCGATGGCCCGTGCCACGTCCTCGATGCTCGATGCCATAAGGAGCATAAGGTCGGTGATGCTGGAGCATTCTGGCTGCATATCTCTCCTCTCCTGATCAGGTATACTACTTCAGACCCCATAAATGCGTACGGATCAGCGGGGCCGGTAGCCCCGCCCGCAGGTCAACGATCTACCGTGAGCCCGAGGATCTCCGGTGTCCCGGAGAAGACGTCGCGGGCGATCTTTGCCAGACCCCGGGCTGCAGCCCACTCATCGTAGACCGCGACCTCCCGGGCGAGGAGCGCCTCCACCCCCGGGGCGATCGCGGGCGCCATGGAACCGGCGAGGGCGACTCTTGCGCCGGGGTTTATGAGGAGCATCGCGGCGCACTCCATCGCGGCGAACATCGCCATCGTCTCTACCCTGAGTTCGGGGGGCATCGTGTGGTTCACCCCTGCCTCGAGGAAGGCGTTGTTTGCTGTTACATCACCCCGGTCGATCCGGCGGATCGCATCCACATCGAGAGCGCCGTGCCGGGTGCCGGGCGCGAATATGCAGGCGTCGAACGCGCCGGTGATCCGGCCGCCGGTCACAAGAAGGGTGACGGTGTTTGAGCTCGCATCGCAGACCACGATATCCGGCCCGAGGTCGTGCGAGACCTCGTAGAGGATCCCGATCTTCTCGGGGCTCGCCTGGTGTGAGTATGCCTTGAACCTCGGGTCGGTCGGGGATTTGCGGTGCAGTCCGGGGATGACCACGGCTGCAAGACCGCTCCTCTCGATCTCGTCGTAGACCCGGGTGCCGCCGCCGATGTGCTTGCCGGCCCCCTCCCGCGATATGATGCCGCGGTTTCTGACCTTCCTGATATCGGTGATGGCAGCGATGCCGTCACCCATCGAGTAGCAGATGGCAATCCCCTCGATCTCGTCTACACGGCAGAGGCGGGCGAGGTCGCTGGCCGAGAAACCCCTGGCTTCCTCCCGGGAGATCTTGAACTCCTCTCTTCCCGTGGAGAAGCGCATCGCGGTTGTGCCGTGGTCGATACCGATGAACATGATACTATACCGGTTTTACCCCTGGAAAGAAAGTGTATCGGTTAATTCTACTGGAGTCAGGCCCTGCTGGCTGTATAACGCCACTTCATGTACTCCACCGCGCCGACGAGGACGAGGCCGACGATAAAGAAGATCCAGCCGCCGGTGAGCATATCCCCTTCCAGGGATCCCTTCTCCCAGAGCATCCTTGCCGAACCGAGCATAAGTCCGGTGAGGAAGGCGAGCATCGCCTCCGGGTGGGTCGCCAGGAGGTATTTGAGGCCTTTTGTGAAGAGGAGGATCCCTATAACGCCACCGCTTATGTAGGCGATGATCTCGGGGAGGGAGATCGCCCTGAGGGCTGCGAGCATGAACTCGTACTGGTTGAGGACGAGGGTCATGTATGCTCCCGATATTCCCGGGAGGATCATGGCACAGAGCGCCACCATCCCGGTGAGGAAGATTACCGGCAGGGAGTGGCCGAGATCGAGGTGACCGATGCCTGCGAGGAGGAACCCGACGCCCGCCCCGATTGCGAGGTAGACGAGGGTGGATGCGCGAAGGGACTGGATCTCGAGGAAGAGAACGATAGCGGAGGCTATGATCAGGCCGAGGAAGAAGGAGTAGGTCGCCACCGCGTGATCGGTGAGGAGCGTGAGGATCACCCCGGACATCGCGAGGAAAGCGGTGCCGATCCCGGCGAGGAGCACCACGAGGAACGGTATGTCGATCTTCTCAAGATCGTCGAAGAGCGCCCTGAAGTCTCCCCTGAAGAGGTGTTTTGCCGAGGCCGGGTCGATACTGCCGATAGCCCCGATCAGTCGTTCGTATATCCCGGTTATGAGAGCGATCGTCCCACCGGAGACGCCGGGGATGATGTCACAGGCGCCCATCATCAGCCCGCGCAGGTAGATCCCGGCGTGCTCTCGTATGTCAGGGCCGCCGGTCATGATCGCGCCTCCCGGCAGGTATGGGATATCCGGGGTTGTGAGCGGGCGGGCAGCCATGTGCGGGTATTGATCGCATCGGGGGAGGGGAGTGATTTCTCTCTCAAGCGGACAACTCCTTACTTTCCATCATAGATAGTGTGTAAGAGATGTAAAGTATGCTCCGATGCTGGTTCTCCGTGCCGGGGATGTGTGCTGTCCATCCATGCTGCCCGGGGTGGAACGGTCTGTGCACAAAAACCTCCTCACCCGGTCTGGCACGGGATTGGAGGGTGTGGCGGTGGTGATGTGAATGGCGGTTGTTCCTCAGTATTTGACCGGTTTTTCTGATCCGGGAGTCTCGGAAGAATTATAGCAATATTTTTATATTACTCCAAACATTCATCTGCCCGCAAGGGGGGATATGCATGAAACAATCGTTACTGATCAGTCTGGGCATTGTCCTTCTCTTATCGGTCGGTGCCGCAGGTGCGGCAATCCTGATCGGAGAGGGGCCTGTCGAACTGAATCCTGATGAGTATGTGAACATTACACCTGCAAACAGCACTGAGACGTATAAGGTGCCCCGGGCGACCGTACTCGGGGCGCTTGATGCCGCTTCGATCCCTGGAGCATTTGAGTATGAGGTTGC
>JAAYND010000002.1 GCA_012521035.1 Methanomicrobiales archaeon | reverse complement strand
CGCCGGGAGAGTGTATCTTTATGACCTGGGTCAACGAGGAAGATCTCGCAGCAGGAGATCCGGGGATCATGGTTGAACTCCTTGTACTCAGCATCAGCATGAAGAGAGTCGAGATCGTCAATCCACTCTTCATCGAGGAGCATGAACGGATGTCAGCCCGGATCAAGGTCCAGTTCCGGGGGACGACCATCGCCCGGGGTGTGGATGAACGAAAATGGGGAGATCCGACCACGGTTGAGGTCATCAGGTCAGCGTGTTACCGGGCGGGTTGATACGCGACCCAATTTTTGGGGCACCCCGAGCTTCAAAGGGTTAATATCCCAAAAACTCCAGAGTATATGGGAATAGGGCATGGGTCTGTGGCTTAGCCAGGACATAGCGCCGGGCTTCTAACCCGGATGCCGGGGGTTCGAATCCCTCCAGGCCCGTTGTTTTTGGATATCCTGCCGGGAGTGGACACGCCCGGGGCTGTGGTTCCCTCTTTTATGCGCCCCCTTACCGGCCTGGAGAGTCGGGGTTCTGTCGTCTCCATCACCAGTTTTGCGGTCAGGTGGTGAATCGACGGATATATCATCACTCGTAGTCACACCTCTTCTGGTGAAGTGCTCTCCGGGATTACACTCTCTGGCAGGAGAGATATCGGATACTCGCGGGATCTGGTAAACAGAGAGCCTGCACGCGATGATGGAGAGAATGAGATGGACATAGAATCTGTGAAAGCAGTCTATTTTTCACCGACGAGGACGACGAAGGCGGTTATCGAGGGTATTGTACGCGGACTGGATCCGGTCAGCGTGGAGGTGTTTGATATCACCCGGCCGGACGCGAGGATACAGCCACTCCGGGCCTCGGAGAACGAGTTGCTCATCGTCGGTGTGCCGGTGTACAGGGGGCGGGTTCCGGCGCTCCTGTCCGGATGGTTGCATGCGATCTCCGCGCGGGATACGCCTGCGGTCTGTGTCGTCGTCTACGGCAACCGCATCTACGACGATGCACTCCTTGAACTGAGCGACATCCTGACCGGGTGCGGGTGCAGACCGATCGCCGGCGCGGCCTGTATCGGTGAGCACTCGTTCTCCTCTGACGAGATGCCCATAGCCGAAGGGCGCCCGGATGCAGTCGATCTCCGCCACATAGAAGCGTTCGGGCGAAAGATACGGGAAAAACTCAGCGCCATCCCCTCTGCCGACCGGATCGGCATCCTCACCCTCCCCGGTTGCCGCCCGTACCGGGGGGATCCGCAGATAGTGGCCGAAGACTTCATCGCGGTCAGCGATGCATGCACCCAATGCGGGATATGCGCGGAGGTGTGCCCGGTCGGCGCCATCGATCCGGAGGATGCCACCCTGACCGATGCAGGGGTATGCATCACCTGCTCTGCGTGCATCAAGAGTTGCCCGGAGCAGGCCCGGTCGATCAAACCCGGACGTGTGAAGGATATGTCGCTACGCCTCTATGCGCTCTGCCGCGAGCGAAAGGAGCCGGAGTTCTTCCTGTAATGAGTAGATTGCCCGTAATTCAGAGAATCGAACCATGAAACACCGCCCGTTCTACGCAGTCCACCCTCTCTTCCCGGTCTACCCGGAGCCGGCGGATACACCGCCTGCACTGAGGCGCCGGGTTCTGGTCCGGGACGGTTCCGTCCTCTTCAGGAGCGAGCCTGCGCCCGGCACCGTTCTCATGCCCGACCCGCCCCCCGCCGGCCTCTCGTGCGGTGCGCCGGTCTACCTCGGCACCCGTGACGGGCTTGTCTACTCCGTAGCAGAGGTCCCCACCGGCGCCACGCTCCCCGCTGGCTGGCAACCATCCCCGGTCCGGGAACTCTTCGGAGAGGTTCCGGAGAGCGATATGGCCATAGCCGCATACGCCGTGCGGATCCTCGACTTCGACCGCTCGACTGCCTTCTGCGGTGCGTGCGGGGCCGTGACCCGTCCGCTCACGACCGAGCGGGCACGGGCCTGCACGGCCTGTGGCCGCATCGTATACCCCCGGATCTCGCCTGCCATCATCGTGCTGATCAAGAAGGGGGAGGAGATCCTGCTCGCTCGCTCCCCACGCTTCGCGCCCGGGGTCTTCTCGGTCATCGCCGGCTTCAACGAACCGGGCGAGAACCTTGAGCAGACGGTTCACCGCGAGGTTGCAGAGGAGGTCGGGATTCGCGTGCAGGAGATACGGTACTTCGGGAGCGAGCCCTGGCCGTTTCCTGACTCGCTCATGATCGGGTTCATCGCGGACCACGCGGGAGGAGAGATCCGGATCGATAACCAGGAGATCGAGGCCGCCGGCTGGTTTACCCGCGAGACCCTGCCTGCCCTTCCCCCGGGGGAGAGCATATCGCGGGCGCTCATTGAGGCGTGGCGCCGGCGGGAGATCTGAAAGTGCCGCACTGCGATACTCGCGGACAGGGTATATTTCCGGAGTTCCACATCTTTCAACCCATAGTTTCAAGTATAAGCAGATACCTAGAGGCGACCCATGCTGCGAGGCCCTATATCCCTCGAGACGGCGACAGTCTGCGCTATCGGGATGGTCGCGCTAATGACAATCGCCGTATCCGCAGCCCTCCTCCTGACTACGGGAGGGGAGGCGCCGGATGCAGGCCCCGACCACATCCCCTCTGCTACCCTGGTGGAGATCGTCACCGGTTATGGTGACGGCGGATCCGCCGATATCCCGGTGGTACGCATAACCGGCATGCAGGATACGATCAACCTTACGACCTCGCGGATTTACCTCATCGATCCTGGGGGGACGCTGCACGATGTGGAGACCGCGATCCTCAGGAACACGACACCCGGTGAAGAGATGACAGCATACGTCTTTTATCTCCCGGTGGATGACATGCCGGCGGCGTCCGGGTACTGGATCACCGATGAACCGGAGATGGTCTTCTCAACCGCTTACCATACTGGAGTCCATCCATTCTCCCCCGGCGGACAGTGGCGGATCGTTATCTATGATCCGGGTTCGATGAAAAATAGAGTCGATCGGGTTTTCCAGGTTACCTGACCTTCGTCCCCGGCTCGACCCGGCGGGCGGGGACGAGGAGGGAGGCCTCATCGCCGGCGGCGAGGACCATCCCCCTGCTCTCGACGCCGAATATCTTTGCCGGGGCGAGGTTTGCGATCAGCGCCACATCCATCCCGACCAGTTCGTCGGGGGTGTAGAACTGCGCAATGCCGCTGACCACCTGGCGCTTCTCGCCGCCGAGGTCGACGACGAGTTTGTAGAGTTTCTTCGAGCCCTTGATCGGCTCGGCCGAGACAATTTTTGCTATCTGGATATCGAGTCTTGCAAACTCCTCGATCGAGATAGGTTCCGGACCCTTCCGGGTAGCTTTTTCAGCCTCTTCGACTCGCATGGTAAGTGTTTTCTCAAGATCTCTGACCTGGTCCTGCTCGATCTTTGAGAAGAGCAGGGCAGGTTTTGCGAGCGCGCGAGCCCCCACCGGCGCTGTGGCCTCGGAGATCGGCTGGTCGGCGATATCGTCATCGTAGCCGAGCATCGTCCAGGCCCGCTGCATCGCATCCGGCATAACGGGCTGGAAGAGGAGGGCGAGCGCTTTTGCGATCTGCAGGCAGTCGGCGATCACCTGCTCTGCCGCGCTCCGATCCTCCTTGATCAGCTTCCAGGGGGCGTTATTCTGGATATAGGCGTTCCCAAACGATGCGAGCGCCATCATCGCATCGACAGCGTTCTTGAAGTCGTAATCACGCATCTCTTCATCGACGGCGGCGAGTGTCCGCTCGATCTCCTCGGTGATGGCCGGGCTGATGGGGAGATCGGGCACACCGCCAAACTCCTTCTCGGCGAAGTACATCGTCCGGTAGATGAAGTTTCCAAGCGTGCCCACGATCTCGTTGTTCACCCGGTCAGCGTAGACGTGCCAGGAGAAGTCGAGCTCCTTTGTGTGGCTTGTGTAGGCGAGGAGGTAGTAGCGGAGGTAGTCCGCCGGGAGGCCCAGATCCAGGTAATCATCGTTTGTCCAGACGACGTAGCCCCGGGACTTTGAGAACTTCTTCCCCTCGATCGTGACCATACCGCTTGCGACCACGGCATCCGGGAGACCGTAGCCCGCCGCCTTGAGGAGCGCCGGCCAGAATATACAGTGGTGGTAGACGATATCCCCGCCGATGAAGTGGGTGACCGCCGTCGCATCACCGCACCAGTAGTCCTTCCAGTCCGCGCCGGCACCTTCTGCCCACTCCTTCGTGAACGATATGTAGCCGATGGGGGCATCGACCCAGACGTAGACGACGAGGTCATCGCTCCCGGGGAAGGGGACGCCCCAGTCCATCGTCCGGGTGATGCACCAGTCGTGCAGGAGTTCCCGCACCCACCCGAGGGCGTAGTTCCTGGCGGTTGCGGTGCCACCGAGGTTGGGGAGATACTCAAGCAGGAAGTCCCGGAACGCCGAGAGTTTGAAGAAGTAGTGCTCCTGCTCCCGGTTCTCGGCCTTCCCACCGCAGATCTTGCAGATCGCTTCCTTGATCTGGCCGGGCTCGAGGTGCTGCCCGCACCCCTGGTCGCACTCATCCCCCCGGGCGATGGCGCCGCAGTAGGGGCAGATCCCCTCGACGTAGCGATCGGGGAGGAACCTCTCGCACTCGGGGCAGTAGCTCTGGCTGATGGTCTTTTTGTAGACGTAGCCGTTCTCGATCAGTCGCTCGACGATCGAGCGGGTGGTCGCGCGGTTCATGGGGTCGTCGGTCATGCCGAACCGGTCGAAGATGACGCCCACCTTCCGGAACGTCTCGTAGAAGTGCTCATGATAGCGCTCCGAGAGCTCCCGGGGGGTTGAGCCCTCCCGCTCGGCGCTGATCACGATCGGTGTCCCGTGATTATCGGAACCGCATATGAAGACGACCTCCTCCCCGGACCGGCGCATATACCGCACGTAAAAGTCCGCCGGCACATAGGTCCGCAGGTGCCCGATATGGCAGGGACCGTTCGTGTACGGGAGTCCGCACGTTACCAGTAACGGCTTACCACTCATCCTTATTTTATCTGGTTGCGACGCTAATAAAGATAGTAGAGCATGGCGCGACGTATAACGATACCAGTCAGATCTTTCGGTTCTGAGGTCGGGGTGCCCACCGTTCCGGAGCT
>JAAYND010000019.1 GCA_012521035.1 Methanomicrobiales archaeon | reverse complement strand
TCATCCCCTCCTGCGGCACGGCATCAAGCATGAGGTACGTACCGCTCTCCTTGCCGCCCTTCCAGAACTGCTGCGCCAGGAGTTCGAGGCCGCTTAAAGGAAGGCCGGAGACGATGACGTGGGCGTGTGGCGGGAATCCGCCATTGAGCGCAAGATCGAGACCTATAATTCCTGTTGAACGTCGGATGGTATCTGCCACGCTGGTCTACTCCGGAACTATCTATCCACCGCCCTTCCTTTAATGGTACCTGATCCGGTCTTATGCGCCGGATATGCAGTACTCTTCCCTGAGGCGCTTCCTGAGGAGTTTCCACCCGTTCACCCGTGGGATATCGTCTGCGATGATGATCCGGCGGGGGATCTTGTAGCCCGCAAGGTGATTCTTAGCGAAGGTTATGATATCGTCAGGCGCAATGCCGTTACCTGATGCGGGGATCACAACCGCCACCGGGACTTCGCCCCGGCGCTCATCCGGGCACCCGAAGACCGCTACATCACGGATGCCCGGGTGCTGGACGAGGACGTTCTCGACCTCGGTCGGGTAGATCTTCCAGCCAGACATGACGATCATATCCTTCTTCCGGTCGGTTATGTAGAGCATCCCCTCCTCATCCAGGTGACCGAGATCGCCGGTCAGGAACCAGCCGTCGGGGAGGAAAACGGCCGCCGACTCCTCCGGCATCTGCCAGTAGCCGGAGGCCACCGCCGGCCCCCGGAGAGCGATCTCGCCGTCTTCCCCGGGCCCGAGCTCCCGGTCCGGATCATCCGCATCGACGATCTTCACCTCCGAGAACCCGACCGGTGTTCCGACGCTCCGGAACTCGTCGGCGGTCGCGTAGTGTTCGGGGCGGATGGCGGTCCCGGTCCCGACGACGATCGTCTCTGAAAGGCCGTAGGCGTTGACGACCGGGATCCTGAACCTCTCATGGAAAGGTTTCCAGATACCGGGCCCCAGGGGACCGCCGCCGCTGATCATCACCCTGGCGGTGGCGAGTGCCGTCTCGGTCCCGGGGGGTGTCTGTATAAGGGAGTGGATCACCGGCGGCATCCCGGCGACGATCGTGGCCCGGTACTCCCGGGCGAGGGTGAGGTAGCGGGCGAGGTCAAACCTCTCCATGACGACGTAGGTTCCGCCCGCCCGGAGTGTGGAGAGCCCCCAGCTGATCCCGACATGTCCCATCGGGTATATCCCGAGGTAGACGTCATCAGCGGTGAGCCCCAGGACTTCGCGCTCGGCATCCATCGCCGCTATCCAGTTGCCGTGAGTGAGCATGGCGCCCCTGGGCTTCCCGGTGGTGCCGGAGGTGTACTGGATCTGACAGAGGTCGTCGAACCGGCAGTTGACTGCACGGAGGCCTGCCGGCGCACGGAGGAGATCCGCCCAGGTCTCCCCGCCGACCGCGACGACATGCCGGAGTGCCGGCACCTGGCCCCGGATGCGGTTGATGAGGGCCGCCCCCTCCACGTCGGTAATGACGGCCACTGCTCCTGCGTCGCGGAGAGCGTAGAAAACCTCGTCCTCCTGGTAGACCCGGTTCGTCGGGACCGCGACGGCGCCGATACGCCAGAGGGCGAGGTATGTGATGAGGTACTCAGGCGAGCTCTCCAGGTAGATGCAGACACGGTCCCCGCGCTCGATCCCGAGGTCGATGAGGCCGCGCCCGACCCGGGCGACCCTGTCCAGGAGTTCGGCGTAGGTATAAGATTCGTTCCTGGAGGGGACTATGAGGGCGAGTTTTCCTGTGATATGGGCGTTGGCATCGAGGAATGTTGTACAGTTCGGCATGGATGGTCTCCGTTCGGCATGGATGCGCTTTGATGTATAAATTTGTTCACGGGGCAGTAAATAGGTTGTCCCACCCCGGCGCGGTCGGTCCCACAGGTCAGCCATCCCATCGGTCTTATAGCCGCCTGGAACCACAGGAGCGGTAGAGATTGCCAGAGACCCCTGCGCCCCGTTCACTCAACCGCGCAGGGAGTCCCGGTACGGAGGGCGGCGGCCGGGCGGTCGCGGCTATTCTTCCGGTCGCTGTAGTGCCTCAAATGCTGCTTCTGCCTCGCGTGCTTCGGCCTCCCGGCCAAGCTCCCGGTACGCCCGGATGAGCAGCGGGTAGACATCCTCCGGCGGTAGTGAATCCTTGAGCATCGCCTCACTGAGTCCGATGACTCGTTTCGGGTAGCCCACTGATAGAAGAGCGTGTGCTGAGATCATCAGGGCGAGATCTTTCGGGAAACCTGAGTCTATAGCGCGATCGATCAGCGCCAGGCCTCCCTTCACCTTCCCCTTCTTCAGGCGATCCAGTGCGTTCAGCATGTGCGTTGCTTGCGTTACCCTTTGTGCGGCAAAGATCTGCCTGAGAGAAGAGACCTCATCCATCCGGTCGAGTGCGAGTGCGAGCTCAAACAGGTCACCGTAGCGCCGTAACATGCGCTTCTCTTTCATCTCTCCGAGGAGATGCTGGAAGGCAGCCTCCTTATCCGATGAAGAGAGCGCGTTTAGCTTCGTTGTATTGAACGAGCTATCCTCCTGTTCCAGGAACGGATACTGCCCGGCAAGCATCAGTGCATCATCGTACTTATCCTCTGACTTCAGTATCCAGTACATTTTACTTATGAGGCGGTGGTCGTCTGGATGCGCCTCATGGAGTGCCGCGATGAGATCCCAGCTTCCCTCTATAAGGAGCTCCATCTCCCTCTCGCTGAGCACCTTGATGATCGGTTCGTCGTCCCCCCCGGTACGCGTACGCAGTGCGTCGAGCGTCTCCCCGATCGGCCGGGCAGGATCAAACGCTCGACGTACCAGTTCATCCATTACGATCGTCTCTACGCCCGATTGCCGGATCTCTTTCACATGCTCTTCGATCTTCTCAAGGAGCATTTTGTCAGAGAACGGGCCATGCATAGAGAGGATCTTTTCCACGACATCGATGCTCCCCTCAGAGATTGCTTTGATCACCGGCAACGCCGGGAGGCATTCGATACTCCCCTCATCCAGGCCGTGCACATATGCCCCGACGAGGAGGTTTACCAGGTAGAACCGGAGGTTATGGATAAGGCTGTATGCTTCGACCTCCCTGCCTTCCAGGATCTGGTACGAGAAGAGGTACTCAATCGCCTCGATCTGTTCCCTGAACGGGAGAACTTCGAGCAGCGAGTATCTCCCGGGAGACTGGATGAGTTCTGCAGCCGGGATTGGTTCTGCGAGAGAGAACCGTTCAATCATCTCGTGCCATATTCTGGCAAACGTTTCCCGGTCACCCAGGCGGGCGAATGCAAGCAGTATGTGGAGCTCCCTCGGCACCGATCCATCTATGTTCTTCCGGGTGATCCTCTCAAGCAGCTCTCTGGCTTCTTCTTCCTTCCCTGAGAGCATCAGCTGTCGCGCCATACGGAGCAGGATGATCGAACTCTCAACGAATATGGTCTGACTTTCAAGGGCGTCAAACGCCTCTTCTCGCTCCCCGATAGCGTCATAGAGGCCGTCAAGCGCAATAGCAACATATTGATCATCGGGATAATTGTCCTGTATCTCCTCGATCTCCGCGATGATATCAACGATCACGCTCTCAGAGAGATGTTCTCCGATCAGGTCGAATCCGATTGAGAACTGTTCGATGTTGTGCGAGTTACCAAAGTAAGAAAGCATCTCATGAATAGTGAATATCAGAAGGATAAAATAACTTTTCTGATGGCCCGGGATGACGACTTTGCCGGGCTCGTGGGGCAGCGCCTGGATCGTGGTCTTCTCAGCCGGAATAACTCATCCAATCAGTAAGTCCCGTCTGGCATTGCCTCAAAAATCTCACTGAAATTTTCACCCGACTACCGCCTCGCGCAGGGATGTGCAAAGACCTGCGGAGTTTGCACCCGGGTGGCATACGATGGGGGCGCCGGTCACACAAAAAAGAGTTCTCCGGGATCTTTCCCGGAGTATCCGCTCACTGGTATTCTGGCGGCTGCACCTCTTTCGGGAGCCCGCCTTTGAAGTGTTGCTGGATCTTCGCGTAGTACTGCCGCACCCTCTCGTTCATCGTCGCGTGCACCTTCTCCCGTGCCTGATCGAAATGCGACGGGTTCACGAAAGAGGCACCCTCCCGCATGGCGAGCATGGCCGCCTCCCGGCAGAGCCCCTCGAGGTCTGACCCGACGAACCCATCGGTTCCGGTGGCGATCTCTCTCAGGAGACCGTCCCGCACAGGATCATCAAGGCTCATCTGCTGCTGGGCAAAGATATCAACGATCTTCTTCCGCCGGAGATAACGCGGGAGCCCTTCGTCATCGCTCGCCGCAATCGCAGGCCGGCGGGCCTTCACATCCTCAACGCTCACGCGGCCCTCGGCTCCGGCAGCTGCCATCAGATCTTCGAGTTCATCCTCAGGAAGGCCATCGGTTATCTCTACGAGTTCCTCTATGGCCGAACCTTCGATCGGTATGTAGCGGGTATGGATCGCGAGGATCTTTGTCCGGTCATCCCGGCCGGGAGCGCCGATATAGACGAGCCGGTCGAATCTTCCTGGCCGGAGCAACGCCGGATCAACCATATCCGGCCGGTTCGTCGCCCCCATAACCACCACACCACGCAGTTCCTCAAGACCGTCGATCTCGGTAAGGATCTGGTTTAAGACGCTCTCGATGACGCGAGACTCGGCACCCTCACTCCGTGCAGGTGCAAGCGAGTCGAGTTCATCGAAGAAGATGATGGACGGCGCCACCTGCCGGGCCTTCTTGAAGATCTCACGGACCGCCCGTTCGCTCTCCCCAACCCACTTTGAGAGGAACTGGGGGCCCTTGACGGGCACGAAGTTCGCTCCGCTCTCACTTGCGATCGCCTTTGCGATGAGGGTCTTTCCGGTTCCCGGCGGGCCGTAGAGGAGGACACCCTTCGGCGGTTCGATACCGAGGTCGTCGAACTGCTCCCGCCGGGTGAGCGGGAACTCCACCGCCTCGCGGATCTCCTGTTTCGCCTCCTCAAGCCCGCCGACGTCATCCCAGCGGGTGTGAGGAACCTCAAGGAGGATCTCGCGCATGGCGCTCGGTCCTACGTCGCGGAGGGCGTCGCGGAAGTCCTTGCTCATGACCTCCATCTTCTCAAGGGTCTCCGCCGGGATCTCCTCAGCCTCCATATCTATCTCGGGGAGGTAGCGCCGGAGGGCCTTGATCGCCGCCTCACGGGCAAGTGCAGCGAGGTCTGCCCCGACAAACCCATGAGTCTGCTGGGCGATATACCCGATCTCCACGTCGTCGGCGAGCGGCATGCCACGGGTGTGGATCTGGAGCACCTGGGCCCGGTCGTTCTCGGCCGGGACACCGATCTCGATCTCTCGGTCGAACCGGCCCGGCCGGCGGAGGGCTGGATCGATGGCATCGAGCCGGTTCGTAGCCCCGATCACAACGACCTGTCCCCGCTCCTCAAGCCCATCCATCATCGTGAGGAGCTGGGCCACCACACGCCGCTCGACCTCGCCCGTAACCTCCTCACGCCGGGGGGCGATGGAGTCGAGTTCGTCGATGAATATGATGGCGGGTGCGTTCTGCCGTGCCTCCTCGAAGACCTCGCGGAGTCGCTGCTCGCTCTCGCCGTAGTACTTCGATATCACCTCTGGCCCGGCGATGGATATGAAGTGCGCTCCGCTCTCGCTTGCGACCGCCTTTGCGATGAGGGTCTTTCCTGTCCCGGGCGGACCGTAGAGGAGGACACCCTTCGGCGGCTCGATACCGAGCTTCCTGAATATCTCCGGGTGGCGCATGGGGAGTTCGATCGTCTCGCGGACCCGCTGGAGCTCATCCTTGAGGCCGCCGACGTCTTCGTAGCTGATCCGCTTTACGCCCTCAAACCCGGCTGCCGGTTTTTCGGAGAACTCGATCTTTGTATTCTTGGTGATGATCACCGCGCTCTCCGGCTCGATCACAACGGCCTTGAACGCAACAAGCTGGGGCTGCATGAACGGGAGCCCCGCCTGGATCGGCACGGAATCATTCTTCATGACCGGGAAGTCGATCAGTTTGTTGACGGCGTTACTGAAGTTGATCGGGAGCTGTTTCGGGAGATCCTCCGGCGGTGCGAGAACCACTCGCTTTGCCTCGATCTCCTCATCCAGCGTCCGTACCTTCACCCGGTCGCCGATGCTGGCACCGGTGTTGAGCCGGGTGAAGTTATCGATCCTGACCTTCCCCTGGTGCCAGTCGTTCACCATGGCACGCCAGACCTTGGCCACGGTCGGGCGTTTTCCCTCAATAATGACGAGATCGCCCGGGCTGAGCCTGAGCTGCAACATGGTATCGGGGTCGAGCCGTGCCTTGCCCGCGCCCTGATCCTCTGGATAAGCGCTATCTACTTTCAAGTATATCTCGGGCATTACCTCTAGTTCTTATATTTCGGGGATTTATAAGTACTGGAGACGCATGAACATACTTCTCTTCGATCCGTTCAGCGGTGCCGCCGGCGACATGGTCATCGCATCCCTCCTCGATCTGGGCGCGGATGAGGAGGCTGTCAGGGCAGCCATGCGTTCAGTCGTCGGCGAACCGACAATAGAACGGGTAGACCGCTCTGGTATCCAGGCCACCCGGGTGAGAGCGCATGCCCCGGTGCACCACCGCACCCTCGACGAGGTGCTCGACCGGGTGGCTAAAAGCGACGCCCCGGCCCCGGTCCGGGAGATGGCCCGCCGGGTTTTTTTCAGGATCCACAGGGCCGAGGAGAGCATCCACGGAGCCGGGGCGCATTTTCATGAGGTGGGGGCGGACGACGCCATAGCCGATGTGGTCGGAGCCTGCACTGCTCTACACTCCCTGGATATCGATGGGGTGGCGGTTCTCCCGGTGGCGCTCGGGAGAGGATTTTTAGTCGGGGCTCATGGGACGTTCCCTGTTCCGGCCCCGGCGACGGTGGCGATCCTCGCCGCATCAGACCTGCAGACGGTTCGCGGAGATGAGGACCGGGAGCTCTGCACACCGACAGGGGCTGCCCTCCTCGCCGAGTTTGCGACGATGAAGCCGGATGAGATCGGTCCCGCAGAGATACAGGTAGTCGGTTACGGTGCGGGGAGCAGGGATCCGCCTGGAAGGCCGAACGTCCTCCGCTCGATGCTCCTCTCCGTAGCAGATGGGGTCACCAGCGACCGGGTCGACGTCCTGGAGACGAACGTGGATGATGTGACCGGGGAGACACTCGCCTACACGCTCGCCCGCCTGATGGAGGAGGGGGCACGGGACGCAAGTGCCATCCCTGCGGTGATGAAGAAGGGGCGGAGCGGGCACCTCGTCCGGGTGATCGCGCACCCCGATACGACTGATCACCTCGCCGGGGTGATGGCCGGGGAGCTCGGGACGCTCGGCATACGGTGCATACCGATGGTCCACCGGTTCATCGCTGAGCGAACTGTTGAACCGGTCACGGTGACGCTTCAGGGCCGGGAATGGACGATCGACGTGAAATGTGGTTGGGTGGCAGGAAAAATATCCTCCTTCAAGCCGGAGTACGACCAGGTGGCGGCGTGCGCACGGGAACTCGGTATCCCGCTCCGGGAGGTTACCGGCGCCGTTGAGGTGGCCGCACGCCGTCTCTTCATTGAGCGGGGTGTGCTTGAACCTTGAAACAGGACCGGGTCAGCACGGGGTGCCCCCCTCTCGACGACCTGCTCGGCGGTGGGCTTGAGCGGCGGGCTATCACCCAGGTATATGGCGAGTCTGCGAGCGGCAAGAGTGTCTTCTGCCTTCTGGCGGCGGTGGCAAGCCTCAGGGCCGGGAACTCGGTCGTCTATATCGATACCGAGGGGTTCTCGGTGGAGCGGTTTGTGCAGATCGCTGGAGACCGCGCAGAGGAGCTTGCGAACCGACTCTACCTCTTTGAGCCACTCGACTTCGTCCAGCAGGGTGCGATGATCGCCGATGCTGAGGAGGTGCTCAAAAAGAGCGATCCCGTGGGCCTGATCGTGGTAGACTCGGCGACCGCCCTCTACCGGACCGAGCTCGGCCTCGGGCGTGAGACGGTGCGCGCCCTCTCACACCATATGGTCAGGCTCCTCGGGCTTGCGAAGAAGTACGACGTCCCCGCCCTGATCACCAACCAGATCTACATGGACGTCGAGCGGGATCGGGTCGCCGGCCTCGGCGGGACGGCTCTTGAGCATATATCAAAGGCCATCATCCGGCTTGAGAAAAAAGATAGCGTCCGGCAGGCGGTGCTCCGGAAACACCGGTCCCGGCCGGAAGGAATTTCGTTTGATTTTGTGATAACCGGAGACGGTATCAGAGCGGTATAACACCTGCAAAGACCGTATCGGCCGGACCTTCCATGGTTACGGAGTCTCCGAATCGGATGGTGAGCGGGCCTCCTTCCGTCTCGACCCGGACCTCATCTCCGACCTTTCCGAGATGGCGGGCGACGGCGGCCGATGCGGTGGCGCCGGTACCGCAGCTTGTGGTCTCGTCCTCGACGCCGCGCTCAAACGTCCGGATCGTGAGGATGTCGCCCTCTCCCTGCTCGACGAAGTTGACGTTTGCTCCCTCAGCGAAGGTGGGGTGATTCCTGATGGCGGGGCCGGCGGCGCTGATATCGACGGCGCCGATATCTTCTACGAATATGATAGCGTGAGGGACGCCGGCGTTTGTGGCGTAGACGGTGAACCCGAGGATCTCTTCTTTGTACTCACCGTTCCCGGTTGCCGGGATGGCGCTCCGGTCGAACGCGGGCGTCGGCATGGTGATGGTCGCAGAGAACTCATCGCCCGCGTAATCCATCGTGACCGGGATGACCCCGGCCCCGGTCTCGACCGAGCAGGACTCTTTCACGTAGCCGGCATCGTAAGCGTACTTTGCAAGGCACCGGATGCCGTTCCCGCACATCGCAGCCTCGCTCTCGTCTGGCTGGAAGAGCCGCATCTTTATGTCGGCCGCATCAGATGCCTGGAGAAAGAGGACGCCGTCAGCGCCGATACCGAACCTGCGATCACAGTAGAGCGCCGCAAACGCTCCTTTCATATCCTCGGGGATGACCTCCCGGTCGCGCTCATCGATCAGGATAAAGTCGTTCCCGTTCCCGTGTAGTTTGGTAAACGCAATCTCCATGGTGTAAGCCT
>JAAYND010000208.1 GCA_012521035.1 Methanomicrobiales archaeon | reverse complement strand
CTGCTAGGATTTGGAATTATATCTCAAAATGGATGTACTTTTCGTAGGGGAGAATTATTCAACAAGAGGATCGGAAATCAAACGGCTAAAATGGGAGAGTGGAGAGGTCGGTTGGGGAGGGGGCTAAGATCTTTTTGCAAATGGCGTCTAAAACAGCCAGAGCAGCAGCTGGCTTCCTCCGGTTGATTTTACAGGATAGTCCATACCCTGGTCCAGATGGAGATAAAGAAAACCTCTATACTAAATTGAACCGGAATCCCGGCCTGTCCAGATAGAGGATAGCGCGTACCTGTCTCCTCACCCCACCGGCACTCACCGTCAGGCCCCTCTGCCTCCCCCCCATCTACCCGTCTCTCTCCATTTCAAGAACATGCTGATAAAGCTCCTCCCGAATCCAGAAGCCACCCTCTCCCCGCAACCGATCCATCTCCTCCGCAAGCGAAGAGATCCGCCCTTCATGCCTCGCTTGAATCAATAGTCCAATAATGCCGGTGACTGGAAGATCATAAAGCCCTGCAACCCGGCGGGCCTCGCTTTCATCAAGGAGCAGGATATCAGGCCGGATCTCAAGAGCAAGGGCGATACTCTCTGCTTCACCCAGGTGGAGCTCCTGCTCAAGCAGGAGCACCAGAGTCTTATCGGAGGGTTCGACCACACGCAGCCACCCCAACTCGCGGGCATCCCGGATCTCATCTGCCCCCGGGCGGTTACCGCCCTGTTCTACGACCTCCTGCCAGACCGCAGGAGGAATACAGACGGATGAAAAACGACGGAGCAAGTTGATACGCCCAACCATTGAGAGGTGAATCAGTGGCGAAGAATTACTTACCGCGAACGGCATAGGCAATGTCCCGCTCGAGGTCTTCTTCGGCATAGTGCCGGGGGATCTTCCGTGCTCCGAGTAATTCTTCCCACTCCCACCGGTTCATCCCTGCAAGGGCTGCCGCTTTCCCGGAAGAGAGGATGCCCCGCTGGTAGAGCGCCGCGGCAAGCTCTCGCTGCAACTCGACGGCAATGGCATCGGGAGGGAGCCGAAGCGCCTGGACAATATCCCGGGGAACCCTGATGGTAACATCGGACATAGCTGATTTCACCTGATGAATATGAGATAGGGGGGAGAACCAATAAACGTGGCGGTGAGGTGAGGTGCCGCAGAATTGACAATTCTCAGGTACTCACGTATCTGCGATTGCAATAATAATCCACACGTCGTGATTTTGCAGGGATGCGTTCAGTGAACAAGAGGGGAAAGCAACAGAGGTTTAAAAAAAGGTCTGCCAGGAGAAATGAAGGAGCGATGCATCTCAAACAGATTATCTCGGGAGTAACTATAATCCACCTGGAGCGCTCACACACTGTATATTAGGGAGTGGGACGGTATAGGGGTGCAATACATTTACGATGCAGAGGGGCGAAAGACCGGCGTTATCGTATCTATCGATCTCTGGGATGCCATAAGTGCCGGGAAGTCCGTCAATAAGCAGAGCGGGGTTGGATCTACTGATCCCCGAAAATACCGAGGGATCTACAGGAATCTGAAAGTTGACCTGAAGGCCGAGATCCGGAGCTTGCGGGATGAATGGGACCGGATATGAGACGGCACCTGCTTGATACAAATATCCTCATCTACTATCTTGCAGATGCTATTCCACGGGAGAGCCTGGCTACGATAGAGGCCATCTTCTCCTCGTCGTTCCGTGTTTTGATCATCACAAAGATCGAATTCCTCGGGTGGAGGAAGCATACTCCAGAGGGATATATTAGCTAAAAATGCCCGAGCTCCCTCAGGCTCACGTAACTCTCCTTCGTAATGATGATATGGTCGAGCACCCTGATACCGAGGATCGACCCGGCCTCGACGAGCTGCCGGGTGATACTGATATCCTGGGACGAGGGCTCAAGCGTCCCTGAGGGGTGGTTATGGACCAGGATGACCGATGCGGCACGGTCGGTGATCGCCTCTGAGAAGACCTCCCGGGGGTGGACGAGGCTCTGGTTCAGGATCCCGACGGTGACGACCCGGCGCTCGATCACCTCCCCGGCACCGTTGAGCGTGATACAGATGAAGTACTCCTGTTTCTTGTCCCGCCACTCGTCCACCAGTGGAATCACGTCCTCGGGGTTCGTGATCCGGCCGCCGGTGTTCTCCTCATCGTCCACAAGATAGCGCCGGCCGAGCTCGAAGCAGGCCATGATCTCGCAGGCCTTCGCCGTCCCGACACCCTCTATCATGCACAGTTCCCTGTATGTCGGACTCCCGTCCGTATCTTTCAGGTAACGTGCGACATCGCCGGCGATCTGCGAGACGTCCCGACCCTTCACGCCCTTCCCGAGGAGGAGGGCGACCAGTTCGACATTGGTGAGGGCTTCTGCCCCCCGGGAAGCCAGTTTCTCGCGCGGACGATCGTGGTTCGGGAGATCACGCATCTTTTTCATTTGTTTACAATTTAGGTCCAGGAGAATGTATAGGTTATCAAATAAACCGGGGTATGGGGACAACATTTCCATCGGAGGTACCATAAGAGCGATTCCTTTCCGGTCTCTACCGGAACCCTTTTTTACCGGGGGTCACTATCATTCTCGAAATGGTTCTCCCATGGAAGGGTGCCGGGGACTGGTGCAGGAAAGGAAAGGCGTACAGCGAGCAGGGGCAGTACGACCGCGCCATCGAGTGCTACGACCGGGCCCTCAAACTGGATGCCAACGCCGTCGCTGCCTGGTACCATAAGGGGCTCGCCCTCACCACATCCCATCGCTACCAGGAGGCAGCCGAATGCCTCGACCAGGGGATCCGTATCGACCCTGACTGCGCCCGGCTCTGGTCCGCCCGGGGCCAGGCGCTCTACCGCCTCCGGCACTACCAGGAGGCAGCCGGGTACTGCGGCCAGGCGGTGAAACTCGCACCTGACTGTGCAGATGCCTGGCTCATCCGGGGGCACGCCCTCAGGAACATGGATCGGACTGCCGATGCGCTCACATGCTACGACCGGGTCATCGCCATCGAACCGGACCGTATCGAGGCCTGGCTTGCCCGGGGAACAACCCTTGCTATCGATAGACAGTACGATGCGGCTATAGCGAGCTACGATCGGGCCATAGCGCTCGATCCCCGGAACGCAAACGCCTGGTACGCCCGGGGAACGATCCAGGTTCTCCTCTCCCGGTACAGGGACGCCCTCACCTCATACGATCGGGCGCTTGCTATCGATCTGGGTCATGCCGACACATGGTCCTCCAGGGGATGCACGCTTGCGACGCTGAAACGCTATGAGGAAGCCATACTATCTTTCGACCGGGCGCTCGCCATCCGGCCTGATGATGCCGGAGTCCTGTACAACAAGGGCCTCGCTCTTCAGAACCTGGGGCGCTACGAGGAAGCGATCAGGTATTTCGACCGGGCATTCAGGAACAACCCGAATCTTGACGGGATCTGGTATCACAAGGCTATAGCGCTGGAGGGGCTGAAACGCTACGACCTGGCGCTCATCGGCTTTGACCGGGCGCTCAGGGAGAACGCCATCGATCCCGGGATCTGGTACCGGAAGGGGCGCGTCCTCTTCACCCTGCAACGCTACAGAGAAGCGATAGAATGCTTTGACCAGACACTCAGGCTCCGGGCCGACTACCCGGGCGCATACTACTACCGGGGCGAGAGTCACTACGCCATCGAGGACTATGAGGCGGCGATCGAGAGTTACCAGGCTGTGGTCCGGATGGAGCCTGAGAATGCTGTCGCCTGGAACAACTACGGGAACACCCTCTACCGGCTCGAACGCTACAAGGAAGCGCTCGTCTGCTACGAACGGGCACTCGAGATCGACCCGGAGAACCGCCAGGTCTGGAACAACAAAGCAAACGTCCTCTCGGTCCTCTCGCACTACGATCGAGCACTTGCCTGTTACGATCAGGAACTCCAGGCAAACCCCGGGAACGCGGACACGTGGTACCAGAAAGGCCTTGCGCTCTTCATCCTCGGGCGCTACGGGGAGGCCGTCACCTGCTACACGCGCGCCCTCGAGGTCGATCCCGCGAGAGTGAAGATCTGGAGCATGAAAGGAAACGCCCTCGTTATACTGGGGCGCCCCGAGGAGGCGCTCGAATGCTATGAGCAGGCGCTCGTCGCGAACCCCGACGATGTCGATGCACTCGGCGGGATGGCGATGGTGCTCATCTCACTCGATCGCCCCGCCGAGGCGGTCAAATACTGCGAGAGACTGGAACGGATGAGGCGGGTCCGGGTAAATCCCAATCACACTTCCGTTCTGTAGATCTCTCCTTCAGAGTCTTGCTATCCGCGATATCGCTTCTTTCAGGTTCTCCATCGACGTCGCATAGGAGGCCCGGAGCCAGCCCGGGGTGCCAAACGCCGTCCCCGGCGTGACCGCGATATGGGCGTCGTGGAGCCATGAGCGGGCGATCGCCATATCGTCGCCCCCGACGTTGACGTAGGCGTAGAAAGCACCGTCCGCCGGCGCGGTGGCGTACCCGAGGTCCGCGAACGCCGGGATGATGTAGTCGCGCCGGCGCTCAAACTCGCGCCGCATATCCTCGACGCAGTCCTGGCTCCCCTGGAGCGCGGCGACCGCGCCGAACATCGCAAACGTCGTCGGGTGCGATATGGTGTGCTGTTGCACCTTCTCCATCCGCCTGATGACCGGCCGGGGGGCGACAGCGTAGCCGATCCGCCACCCGGTCATAGCGTAGGCCTTCGAGAACCCGTTGACCGTGATCGTCCGTTCCGCCATATCCGGGAGGGATGCGACCGATACCGGCCTCTTCCCGTAGACCAGCTTCTCGTAGATCTCGTCGGAGAGCACAAGCAAGTCGTTATCCCGGCAGACGTCAGCGATCAGACCGAGCGATTCCGCGTTTAACACCGCGCCCGAGGGGTTCGACGGGGAGTTGACCACGATCATCCTCGTCCGGGAGTTGATCGCCTCAAGCAGGGTATCATCGACCTGGAAGGTCTCTGTATCGAGCGCGTGGTGCCGGACCCTCGCGCCCGCGATCTGAGCGCAGGGTGCGTAGGAGACCCAGGAGGGGTCGAGGAGGAGGACCTCGTCCTCAGGGTTTAGCACCGCCTCCATCGCTTCATAGATGGCATCCTTCGCCCCGCAGGTGACGATCACCTCATCCTGCTCTGCGGGAAACCCATTCTCACGCGTGATCTTCTCCGCTATCGCCCCGGTCAGTTCCGGGATGCCGGCGCTCGGGGCGTAGTGGGTCTCCCCCCGCCGGAGGGCAGCAATGCAGGCCTCCTTGATGTGCTCCGGCGTATCGAAATCAGGCTCGCCGATGGAGAGGCTGATGACATCGATCCCCTCCTTTGCCATCCGCTTGGCGGCGTTCGATATCTCGATAGTCGCGGAGGGGGCGATCGCCCCGATCTTCTCTGATAAGCCTCTCATCCCAATCGCTGGACCATCTTCACTGCTGACTCAACGGCACGCCTGGCATAATCGATACGCTCGGTCGCCTCCATCCGGGTCATGCCCGGCCCGGATATGCCGAGGGCGACGGGTTTACTGTACTCAAGCGATAGGTCGATGATCTTTCGTGCGGCGTGCTGGACGACGATCTCGTCGTGCTGGGTGGACCCCTCGATGACGCACCCGATGGTGACGACGGCATCGACGTCTTTATCGTTGAGCATCTTCTTGATCGCAAGCGGCATATCGTAGGCGCCGGGGACGTAGACCGTCTCGGTCACCTCGGCCCCGAGGAAGGTTGCATGCTCCCGGGCCTCGATCTCCATCATATAGGTGATGTCACGGTTGAACTCCGCGACGACAAATCCAAGTTTTATTGTCATTTGAATCTCTCCCTGGTACGTTGTTCACCGGGCAATCAGATAATCTTCTCTTTTTGTATCAGGGGCGCGCCGGCCCGACGTCCTCAAAGCCCTGCCGCTGGCCCGTTCCCGCGAGCTTCTCAAGCTCTTTCGGGTAGAACGCGAGCCTGACAGCGTTTGCGGCGTGTTCCCGGGTCCGCTGCTCCATCAGCCAGGCGAGCTCCTTTTCATCCTTCGCCTCGTCCTCGTGGACGAAGACCTCGATGATGTGTCTGTTCGTCATGAGCTGGCAGAGGATGAGGCCCTGGGAGGCCTCGTGGGCGCAGACCTTGTCCTTCTCCACACCCCCCGGCATACCGAGCGCCATGACGATGTCGCACCCCCGCTCCTCGATCAGTTTCTTGCACGCCACCGGGAGATCCTTGATGCCGGGGACGACGTAGCGCTCGATCCTGACACTCGCAAGTTTCCGGATCTCGTCGATGGCGATCCTGCCCATATCCACCCGGGCAAACGTCGTGTCTGCGATCCCGAACTTCATCCGAGAAGCACCCCGGCCGCCGCCTCAACTCCGTCACCGGCCGCAAACCCTGCCTTCCGGAGGGCGTACTGAATGGCCGCGGCGGTGGCGAGGATCTCCTGCGCCCCGACGCTTCCCATGGTGCCGATCCGGAAGATCTGGCCCTTGAGGTGGTCCTGACCGCCGGCGATCTCGATACCGAACTTCTTGACCGTCCCCCGGAGGGCATCATCGGTGATGCCGTCGGGTATCCTGAGTGCCGTCGCGGTGTTTGAGTAGGTGTGATGCGCGTCGAGCTCCGGGAAGAGGTCAACGCCCCACTCCTTTGCAGCAGCGCGGACGGCGTCCGCCATACGGCGGTGGCGGGCGATCCGGGCCGGGATCCCCTCTTCCTCGATGATCTTACATGCCTCCTGGAGCGCGAGGAAGAGCGGGACCGCCGGGGTGTAGGGCGTCTCCATGGCGGCTTTGCCTCCGCTCTTCCTGTAGGCGGCCATATCGAGGTAGAAGGGACGGTTCTCGGCCAGCCGGTCCCAGGCGCGCTCGCTGACCGCGATCGCGGCAAGGCCCGCCGGGGCGGCGAGGCACTTCTGCGATCCGACAACGGCGATATCCACGCCCCACTCGTCCATCCGGACATCGTCGCCGCCGATGGACGTGACGCCGTCCATAATGAAGAGGGCATCGTGTTTCCGGGCGAGCCGCCCGACCTCGGGTGCGGGGTTCTTTATGCCGGCGCTCGTCTCGTTGTGGACCATCGTGACAACCTCGGCCCCGGCCTCGAGTTCACGCTCAAGTCCCTCAAGGTCGAGCGGGGTTCCCCAGTCCGACTCAAGCACGGCGATGTTGCCTGCGTAGCGCTCTCCGAGTTTTGCAAACCGGTCGCCGAACTTGCCGTTCACGAGCGATACGATCGAGCGGCCCCGCGCAAAGTTCGCGACGCCGGCCTCCATCGCGGCGGTCCCGGATCCGCTTATGATGTAGAGGTCGCCTTCGGTGCCAAAAAGGGTCTTTAGTACCCGTACGGTGTCCGCATACGCAGCCCCGAACGCGGGGCCACGGTGGTTGATGGCCTGCAGCGTCATCGCGGCGCGTACCCGCTGCGGGACGGGTACAGGCCCGGGGATCATCAGGAGTGGTTCGTGTTCCATTGTTCGATCATTCCTTGTCGTCTCGTCGGGGATGGACGAGAAATAGTCGCAAAAGTTGTTGGATGTGGGTTCATATCAACCTCTCCACCACGTGATATCGACAGAGAGATGTGGGAAGAGAGGCATACTGAGAGGAGGTATGGTTGACATCGCGGTTATCTGCGGTTCCGCATCGGATGAGGCCGTCGCGGAGAAGGTGTTTGGTGTCCTTCGGGAGCAGAACGTATCCTACGATTACCAGGTGATATCAGCGCACCGGGATCCCGAGAGGCTGGATGAGTATATAAAGGCGAGCGATGCCCGGGTCTTCATAGCGATCGCCGGACTCTCAGCGGCCCTCCCCGGCGTGGTCGCATCAAAGACCGGCCGGCCGGTGATCGGTGTCCCCGTGAGCGGGAAACTGATGGGGTTTGACGCCCTGCTCTCGATCGTCCAGATGCCGAGGGGTGTTCCGGTGGCCTGTGTCGGGGTGGACAGTGGTGAGAACGCCGCCCTGCTCGCGATCAGGATCCTCGGCGCGGGAACGGCCTGACATAACCCTTTTTGCGTCAGGAAGCGAGATAAGAAGCATGACCCGGAGATCGACCGCTATCGATGTTCAGGAGATCACAAAACGATTCGACGATATCGTGGCGGTAGATCGCGTCTCTTTTGATGTCCGGTGTGGGGAGATATTTGGCTTTCTCGGACCGAACGGCGCCGGGAAGACGACGACCGTGCGGATGCTCACCGGGATCATACGGCCGGATGCGGGATCGATCCACGTCATGGGGTATGATATGGCCCGCGATCCTGTCTCTGCGAAGCAACAGATGGGGGTGGTCCCTGAGACCGCGAACGCCTATCTCGATCTCACTGCCCGGCAGAACATGCTCCTCGCAGCGGACCTCTACGATGTCCCCCGCGCCCGGGCGGAGGAGCGGATCAGAGAGATACTCTCCGAACTCGGTCTTTTAGACCGGCAGGACCACCGGGTACACGGCTACTCCAAGGGGATGCACCAGCGGTTGATCCTCGGCATGGCGCTCCTGCATGAACCCCCGATCCTCTTCCTCGACGAACCCACGAGCGGGCTTGACGTCCAGAGCACCCACCTGATCATAGCCATGCTCCAGCGCCTCAACGAGGAGGGGACGACGATCTTTCTCACCACGCATAACATGGATGAGGCCAACCGGCTCTGCCACCGGGTCGGGATCATCCGGCGCGGGAGGATCGCGGCGATCGATACGCCGGAGCAGCTGAAGAGGACGGTCGACCGGATCGCCATGATCCTCGTCGCATTCGACCGATCGGTGGACACAGAGGCACTTGCCGCGCTCCCGGGGGTTGCTGAGGTCTCGCGGGCCAACGACCGTTACCGGGTATCGGTCGAGGATATCGATACCGCTATAGGGTCGGTCGTCTCGTTCGCCCACGCGCAAGGGATGCGGATCCTCTCGCTCGATACGCCGGCGCCCTCACTCGATGAGGTCTTCCTCACCATAACGGGTGGTGATGAGTGATGCGGTCCTCAGGGATAGCCGGGCAGTTGCGCCGCGCGGTCGTCGTCGCGAAGAAGAATATCCTGATCTACTACATCAAGGGCCCGGTCATAATATTCGGCCTCCTGATACCCCTCTTCCTCTTCCTCGCGTTCATGATAGGCAACCGATTCGCATCGCTCCCGTTCCTTATATCGGGGCTGCTCGCCATGACGCTTTTTTTCACGGCGACGGCGGTCTCGCCGGTGATATTCCCCTGGGAGGCCCAGGCCCGGACGCTTGAGCGTCTGGCTGCCGCCCCGATCAGCATACCGGCGCTGGTCTTCGGGGATATACTCGCATCGTTCGTCTTCGGGGCGGGGATAACGCTCGTCCCGATCGGGATCGCGCTCGCGCTCGGGATGAGCGTCAGCCATCCCTTCGCACTCGCACTCGGTATCCTGATCGGGGCTGTCTGCTTCTCGGCGCTCGGCACCCTGCTCTCGGTCCCGCCGACGAGCTCACCGCCAAACATCATGATGTTATCATCACTGATCAAGTTCCCGCTGATCTTCATATCCGGCATATTCATACCGATCGAGACCCTGCCGGCCTGGGGGAGGACGATCGCAAGCCTCTCGCCGCTGACCTACTTCGCCGATATCGCCCGCTACTCCCTCGGGGAGGCAACCACATTCCCGATCATCGTCGATATCGCCGCGCTTGCGCTCTTCGCTATTGTGTTCCTGGTCGCGTCGATGAAGCTCCACGAGCGGACGCTGCCGGGGAGGATCTAAAAAAAGGGAGGTCAGTGCTCCTCCGGCTCCGGGAGGATATCCCTGACCACTTTTATGGCGCAGAGGTCGCCGCACATCGAGCAGGTATCGATCTCCCCGTCCCGCTCGTGGATACGCCGGGCCTCACCCGGGAAGAGCGCCGCCTCAAACTGTTTCTCCCAGTCGAGGCTCCGGCGTGCCTCGGCCATCCGGATCTCGCGGTTCCGGGGTTTCGTGGCGGCCCGGGAGAGGCTTCCGACGTGCGCAGCGATCTTTGCCGCCCGCGTCCCCTCCACGATATCCTGGACGCCTGGAAGCGCCAGGTGTTCGCTCGGGGAGACCATGCAGAGGAAATCGGCGCCGTGCATGCAGGCGATCGTGCCCCCGATCGCCGCCACAACGTGGTCGTAGCCCGGCGCCACATCGGTCACGAGCGGGCCGAGCAGGTAGAGCGGGGCGCCGTCGGTCAACTCCTTGATCATCTGGACGTTGTAGCCGACCTGGTCGGCCGGTATATGCCCCGGCCCCTCGATCATCCGCTGCACCCCGGCAGCGAGCGCCCGCTTCGCCAGGTGCCCGAGCGCCAGGTACTCAGTCGCCTTCGCGAGACGGGCGGCGTCCACGAACGCACCCGGGCGCATACCGTCGCCGAGGCTTATGACGACGTCGTGCTCGGCGAGGATCTCAAGCAGGTAGTCATACTCGGCGTAGAGCGGGTTTTCGTCACCCGTCGCCGCCATCATCGCCACATGAAATGCCCCGCCCCGGCTGACGACGCCCATCATCCTCGGATCGGCCTTGAGCGATGCAAGAGCGTCAAGGTTTGTGCCGCAGTGGAGCGTCAGGAAGTCAACGCCCTGCCGGCAGTGCTCACGTATCACCGAGAAGAGCAGGTCGGCATCGACATCGGCCGCGCCCCCGGCCCGCCGGACGGCCTCGTAGATCGGGACCGTGCCGACGGTGGCGTCAAGAGCGAGGATCTTCTTCCGGATCCGGGGGAGGTCGCCCCCGGTCGAGAGATCCATCAGCGCGTCCGCCCCCTCGCGGAGGGCGGCCTTCGCCTTCTCGACCTCGAGATCCTCGTCGCACCGGACACCCGACGTCCCGATATTCACGTTGACCCGCACCCGGCACCCCTCGCCGATGGCGAAGAGCCCATGCGGTCGCACAGGGTTTGCGGGGATGACGATCCTGCCCCGGGCGACAGCTCGTGCAGCATGGTGCGGGGCAAGCCCTTCCTCCCGGGCGATCGCCTCAACCTCGGGCGGGACCCCGCGCATGCATGCAGAGATCAGGGTATGCATAAGAGACATTTGTCCGGAGGCCATATTAGTCTGCATGCCAGTCCAGTGGATCGCGGGCAGCGGGATATATGCTAACTCGTTCGTCTACAGAAACATCCTCATCGATGCCGGCGTCCCCCCGATGGCCGTCCAGCCCTACGCCGACGCCATCGAGACGATCGTCATCACCCACGCCCATTACGACCATATCGCTCACCTCAGGGAGATCGTGCGGATCTGCGGCGATCCCGCGGTCTCCATCCACGAGGCGGACGCCGCCGGCCTCGCCGATGACGCACGGAGCCTCTCCCTCCTCTTCGGCGCCCGGTCGCCCGGGATCGTCCCCGACGTCATCCTCCGGGACGGCGACCGGGTCGGGAGTCTCCACGTGATCCACACCCCCGGGCACACACCGGGCGGGATATGCCTCTACGACCCCGAGACCTGGGTACTCTTCTCGGGGGACACCGTCTTCTGCGGTGGATCGTTCGGGCGCTATGACTTCCCCGGCGGGGACCGGGTGGCGCTCGCGGCCTCCATCGAACGCCTGACGGAGCTCGACGTCGAGGGCCTCTACCCCGGGCACGGGGAGCCCGTCACCAGGGGCGGCGGGAGACATATAGCAGCCGCCCGGGAAGCGCTCCGGTACTATGGATAAGGGAGTCTACGCCCTCGTCCTTGAGGGCCCCCGCTGCACGGTCAGGATCGGTGCTCTCGGTCTCCGGGAGTTTGCCGCCGGCCGGCACATCTACGTCGGGTCGGCACGGGGGAGCGGTGGGCTTGCCCGGGTCGAGCGCCACCTGCGCCTCGCTCGCCTCCGTGACCGCCATCCCCGGTGGCACATCGACTACCTCCTCCTCGACCCGCGTTTCTCGCCCGTCGCCGTCGTCACCGCCGCAACCGACCGGGACTGTGAGTGCGACCTCGCCCGCGCCATCGCCGGAGCATGCACCCCGGGGTTTGGATGCAGCGACTGCGCCTGCCCTTCACACCTCTTCTTCCGTCCCGGCGATCCGGTCCCGGAACTCCTCGCTCTCTTCAGGGGGCTGGATCTGGATGCCCGCATCGCAACAATCAAGAATGAAGGGAGCAAGCATTAGATCATGAAAGTCCTTGGGATCTCCGGAAGTATGCGCAAGACCGGCAACACCGCGCTGCTGGTCACCACCATCCTCAACCGGGTGCGGGAGGCAGGTATCGAGACCGAGTACATATCGCTCGCCGATAAGGAGATCAGGCCCTGCACCGGCTGCGAGGCCTGCAAAGAAGCGAAATGGTGCGCGACCGAGGAAGACGACTGGGGGAGCATCGCAGAGAAGATGATCGCCTGCGAGGTTCTGGTCATCGGCGCCCCGACATACTACTACGACATCAACGGCCAGACGAAGAACCTGATCGACCGGACCTACTCCCTCTACCACGACCGGAGGCTTTCCGGCCGAAGAGCGGTGGCTGTCACCGTCTGTGCCGATCGGGGGTGCGAGCGGACGCTCCAGACCATCGAGGGGTTCTTAAACACCCACGAGTTCTCATACCTCGGCTACGTCTGCGGTAAGGGGTATGCGCCGGGGGATATCCGCAAAGATGAGCGGGCGATGACGCAGGCCCGGCAGATCGCGGATAAGATCATCAGGTACCTCCGGCCAGACGACTGAAGGCAGGGAGGAGTCCTCAGGCTGGGAGGTGGCTCCCCATCCACCCGCTCCGGCAGCGGTCAGAGCAATAGCGATATGATAGCAAGTATCACGAAGAGGATGATCAGCCACTTCGCGATCGACATAGAGATTCCTGCAGCGCCCCGCGCCCCGAGTATGGCAAGGACAAGTGCTATGATAAAGAAGAGGATCGCAAGCCCTACAAGACCATTTACCATTTCTCTCCCTCCCGGATGCCGGTATCCAGCCGGCCCCGGGGAGGGGGAAATGATGCCTGGACATATATAATTTTCCTGAAATAATACTGCTCGATCTGCGGGGTGGTTGACGGGAAACGGCGGGTATCCCGGATCGTTTCACGCGCGGGTTTGCAGGAGGACCTCCCGCCTCTCCGGAATCAGTTCATAGGTTGTCGTCCGCTGCCGGAGCGTCCGCCCCAGATCTTCGGCCATCCGCCGCATCTCGGCGGGATCCAGGTAGTCTGTCCCCCGGGCGCCGGCGCTCCGGGAGATGCTCTCCTCAAACAGCGTCCCTCCGAGATCGTTTGCTCCGGAGAGAAGCGTCACCTCCGCCATCTTCGGCCCCAGTTTCACCCAGGATGCCTGGATGTTCTCGATGTTGTCGAGGAAGAGCCGGGCCACCGCGACCATCAGGATATCCTCTCTCCCGGTCGCCCCGGCCCGGGCGCGCCCCGCCCGGTAGAGAGGGGTGTTTTCGTGGATGAACGAGAGCGGGACAAACTCGGTGAACCCCCCGGTATCATCCTGGATCTCCCGGAGGATGCTGAGATGCCGGATCCGGTCGGCATCGCTCTCGGTATGGCCGTACATGATCGTCGCCGTCGAGCGGATGCCGAGTTCGTGGGCCTCCCGGATGATCCTCGTCCAGGTCGCGGTATCGATCTTGTCCGGGCAGATCACCGCACGGACGGGGTCCACCAGGATCTCGGCCGCGGTCCCGCAGAGCGTCCCGAGCCCCGCGGCCTTCATAGCGATGAGCACATCCCGCGTGGGGAGATCGCTTCTTTGTGCGGCGTAGGCCACCTCCATCGGGTTGCTCGCGTGGATGTGGACCCCCGGCGCCTCGTCCCGTATCCAGGAGTAGATGTCGATGTAGGATTGAGCGTCGAAGTCCGGGTGGAGGCCGCTTACCGTGCAGACCTCGGTGACACCACGGCCATACGCTTCCCGGGCTCTCTCCCTGACGGCGGCCTCGTCGTAGAGGTACGCATCTCTATCGCCCGCCTTCCGGGAGAACCCGCAGAACCCGCAGGCGTTTATACAGATGTTGGTCGTGTTGATGTTCTGGTTCCTGACGTAGGTGACGGTATCCCCGACCACCATCTCCCGGAGCTCGTCAGCGGCGGCGACGATCTCAAGGATACCCCGGTCACGGGTCTTCAGGAGGCGGACGGCTTCCTCTCTGGTGAGCCGGTAGCCGGCGAGCACGTCATCAAGAACCCTTCGCAGTGGTGGCGGCATCTCCTCGAACTGCCTCCCCGTGGGGCACATCGGCAATTAGCGCGGTACCTCAAAAATCTTCTGGTGCCCGGGGGCATGGGCATAGACTTATTACCCCGGGATGCATCCGGGCTGCCATGGCTCAGCAGATCCTCTGCCACCAGCGAACCCGGCTCAGCTACAAGGATGCGTTTGGATACGTCATACCGGTCGGGGATACCAGCCTGATGGCCTGGGTGACCGATGACGGGATGATCGGGACAGCGGGGTTCGATATCGAGGCGCTCGCGGTCTCCGGCATCCCGGCGGCGATCGTCGGCGTATCGGAGGAGTCGACCCTCGAGACCCTCGATGACCTGATGGATGCCGAGGTGAAGGCGGCAAACCTCCCGGCGGTGCAGCGCCGCGTCGATATAGGGATGTCAGGGAGAGAGGCCCTGAACCGGTTGTAGGTGATCCGGAAGAGCGCGGTCGCGCCCGGCGCCCGAAGGAGATCCTCTCTTCCTCCCCTCCGACCCGCAGGACCGCGCGGCAGGTCTCCACTATTCTTTGTGCTGCATCTCCGGGACGGGTGACCCGGCGCCCTTCCGGCATGCATCAGCGTTAACGTGCGAGCACCGGGATGCATGGATCCTGCACCCGGGCGATCGGGATCAGGGTGAGCCATTCGACATATATAAGAGCCCCACGAACGCACTACGTAGTAAATCTCAAAGCGAATCGTAGAGCCCGCGCATGCGCGTGGAATACTTTCTGACGGCCTGAGGCAGCACCCGGGTCTTCGGAGAGGATAAATGGTATGAGGCCAACATCATGACTTCCAGAATGCATACCCCCCACACGACCTGTCCCGGCTGTCACGAAGAGGTCTTCCTGGACGAACTTGTGGGAGGGCGTTGCCCCCTCTGCGGGTATTCCCTCGATGAAGACGATGGAACGTGTAGTGAGTACGAGGAGATCCTCGAGCGCTCAGACCTCGGATGGATGATCGTCCAGTTCTTTGTCTTCAAACGGTTCTGTAGCGAGGGAGCAAACCCGATCCACGTTATGCAGGTCCTGTCCCGCTACGAGGAACTCCTCCAGATCGATCCGGCGGATGCGGAGAAGATGAAGTTCGCTCTGGAAGTTCCCCTGCGCCGCCGGGAGCGCCTGCTCCCGAAACGGTGCTCGAAGTGCGGCAGGCTGTTTGTAGCGGGCGGGAAAGCGGTGATCTCCGGGGATATATCGTCCCCTGAGTACACACGCAGGTATACCTGCCCGGACTGCTATCAGTAGGTCCGGGCAACGAGAGTAGACGTGCCCCTGCCGCCACAGGCGACGCACGGGCCGTCTGAGACGGTGACCAGGTCTGACCGGATATCGGTCCCGAGGATGCTTGCATCCACCTCCGTCTCGATCTTTTCTGCGCACTCCTGCGATCCGCACCAGTGCACGACCGCTACCCCGTCCTTCACCGCGAGCGCGGTCTCTTCAAGCGTCTCCGCTCTGGTAATCCGGCCGGCCATCGCCTGTTTCGCCGTCTCGCGGATCCTCGTCCGGAATCCGGCAAGGACCGAGGATATCCCCTCGACGACGCCCCGGCGGTCGAGTTTTGTCTTCTCGCCGTCGCGCGTGACGGCTATGACGGTGTTTGCATCGATATCCCTCGGCCCGATCTCGATCCGGAGCGGGACGCCGCGCATCTCCCAGTGGTAGTACTTCGCGCCCGGGCGCATATCGCGGTCGTCGACCTTCACGATAAACCCGGCAGCCGAGAGTTCTTCCTTGAGTTCCCCGGCAGCCGAGAGCACCTCGTCGCGCCGTTTTCCGACGATGATCGGCACGACGACGACCTGGATCGGCGCAACCTCGGGCGGCAACACGAGCCCCTTATCGTCGCCGTGGACGCTTATGATCGCCGCGATCGACCGTTCCGATATACCGTAGCAGGTCTGGTAAGCATACTGCTGCTCCCCGTTTGCGTCCTCGTAGGTGATATCGTAGGTCTTTGAGAAGTGGTCGCCGAGCATATGCACCGTCCCGATCTGGAGGGTCTTTCCGTCGGGCATGATGGTATCGACCGCGATCGTGTAGTCGGCGCCCGGGAACCTGTCCCAGTCGGGGCGGCGGGATACGATCACCGGCACCTTGAGGTTATCGTAGAACTCCTGGTAGAGCTCGAGCGCGACCTCGACCTGCGCCGCCGCCTCCTCCCGTGTCGCATGCACCGTATGCGCCTCTTTAAACGACGTGATCTCGCGGAGGCGGATGAGCGGCCGGGTGTGTTTCGTCTCGTAGCGGAACGTATTGACGACCTGGTAGAGCTTCAGGGGGAGATCCGTGTGCGACCGGATCCAGAGCGAGTACATCGGGTATATGGCGGTCTCGCTCGTGGGCCGGAGCGCGAGCGGGACTTCGAGCTCGTTCCTGCCGCCGTGGGTGACCCAGTAGACCTCGTCCTCGAAGCCCTTGATGTGCGTCGCCTCTTTCATGAACTCGGTCTTCGGGATCAGGAGCGGGAAGATCGTCTCCGCGTGCTCGCGGTCCATCAGGTCCCTGAGTATCCCGTATGCACGTTTCCTTATGGCAAACCCATGGGGATACCAGACGTACAGCCCCTTGACCGGGTAGCGGACGTCCATGATCTCGGCTCGCCAGAGGATCTCGTTATACCACCGTGAAAAATCTTCTTTCTGGGGAAGTGCGCCAGTATCTTCTTCCATCCGTTATACCTCAAAAAATTGTTGAACACTTTCAGGTGAGTATAACTACGACCACTGGCGTAATAAATACCTCTACAACCGCCGCAACCGCGAGAAGCGGGACGACGACCCGGATAAAGAGGCGGGCGAGGGGCACCGCCGCGGCCGCGGCATCGCCACCGCCGTACCACTCGGCCATGAGCGCCCGGCCGAGGAGGAGACCGAGACCGCCCGCGATGAGGAACGACGGGATCTCGAATATGCCGTGCGGTATGAGCGCCGCCGCGATGAAGAGCGAGCCCTGTTGCTGCCGCATGATCTCTGCCACCGCACCGATCAGGAGACCGTTCACCGCGAGGACGAGCACCGTGGCGATGCCGAGCGATGCGCCCCCGAGGAAGAGGAGGGTGCAGGCGCTGAGGTTGTTTAAGAATATCTTGAACGCAAGGACCGGCGGGGAGTCGGAGAGGAGCTGGCCTGCGACCTGGTCGTGGAAGAGCGTCATGACATCGGCACCGATCCCCGGGTCGCGGAGGACGACAAAGACGCCGAGGCCTATCGAGATCGCAAATATGACTGCCGCAACGAGCGTAGAGCGGGCAAGAGAGCCTTCAGACATGGAGCACCATCCGTACCATATCCCGTATCCCCGGCGCCATGCCGACGGCGATCATGGCGAGCAGGATGAGATGCCAGAGACCGGGGCTTCCTTCTTTTTTATACATCTCAAGAATATAAATGGCGGGGATAAGAACCGCGATCTTGAGGAGGAACATCGAGAACGCCGTCCCGGTCGCCTCGATCAGGGTTGAGCCCACGACGTGCTGCTCCACGTAATGTATGGGATGGATCTCGATACCGTAACTCGTCGCGCTCGCGTCCAGCAGGTGGCCGAATATGAGGAGTTTGTAGAGGATGTTTGAGGCGTAGTCCCACTTTGCGCCGTAGACGAGGAGCGCCCAGAGAGCGAGCGACGAGATCGACGCGAGCGCGAGTATGCTGACGAGGACGTCGAGCGCTATCTGCGTCCCGGTGAGACCGAACCAGGTGAGCGCTGCGGTGGCGAGGAGGCAGGCGGCGATGCCGGCACCCCCGTAGACGCGGCTGTATCTGGTGACGAACCCCGCGTTCTCCGCGAGTTTTCCTGCGAAGAGGGCGATGACCGCGACAAAGAAGACCGTAAAGAAGATCAGGGGCGTGATCAGGAGGAACCGGAGATCTGATGCGATCATGCCGGTATCCTCGACGACGCGGAGGAGTCCGCCGAGGACGATGAAGGGCAGGGTCGCGAGGACCAGTTCGTCGTCGATAGCGATCCTGTACCGGCGGAGTCCCCGGTAGACAATATAGACCGCTGCGATGAGTATCAGGGCGTAGGTCAGCGTATCGACGAGCGTATACGCCTGGCCGTAACGGATGGGATCGATGTAGTATTTGTAGAGGAACTCCCTAATCATTACTGATCTCAAATGAGCGCTGGCGGCATAAACTTACTCAGAACAAAGGTCTTCGATAAGTCGAAATGGATGCAGCTCCCCCGCGATGTCGTCATCGGCCACGATGTGATCGGTGAGGTTCCGACCGTCTGCGAAGATCTCGACCTCGGCGACGCCGTGCTCATCATAACCGGAGATAAGACGCGAGATGTGGCCGGAAGGCGGGTCGAGGCGCTCCTCGCCGACTCCTACGAGGTCACGACGTTCCCGGCCACCTCGGGCGATCCCCTCGAGGTGATCCGGGAGGCCGAAGCGGCGGCAACCGGGGCGGGTTTTGTCATAGGCGTCGGCGGCGGTCGGGTCATCGATACCGCAAAGATCGTCGCCTACAACACCGACCGCCACTTCATCAGCGTCCCCACCGCGGCATCGCATGACGGAATCGCTTCATCGCGTGCCTCTGTCCCGACGGCTGAGGGGAACGTCTCCCTCGCCGCCGAGCCGCCTATAGCGATCGTCGCCGATACCGTCATCATAGCATCGGCACCTCACAGGCTCCTCGCGTCCGGGTGCGCGGATATCATAGCAAACCACACCGCTATACTCGACTGGGAGCTCTCCCACCGGCTCCGTGGGGAGGCGCTCTCTGAGTACGCCCTGACGCTCTCCCGGATGACCGCCGAGATCCTCTTCAAGAACGCTGACCTCATCAAACCAAACTCCGAGGAGAGCGCCTGGCTTGTGACAAAGGCGCTGGTCTCATCCGGGGTTGCGATGAGCATCGCAGGGTCGAGCCGGCCGGCGAGCGGCGGAGAGCATAAGTTCTCCCACGCGCTCGACAGGCTTGCGCCCGGGAAGGGTCTCCACGGGGAGAAGTGCGGTATCGGGGCGATCATAACGATGTACCTCCACGGCGGGGACTGGGAGGGGATCCGTGATTCCTTAAAGACGATCGGGGCACCGACCACCCCCGCTGAGATCGGGATCCCCGATGAGGTGGCCGTCGAGGCGCTCCTCGCCGCCCGGACGATCCGGCCGGAGCGGTTCACGATACTGGATATGGGGTTGACCCGGGAG
The DNA here is from genome assembly GCA_012521035.1 of Methanomicrobiales archaeon. Classification (GTDB taxonomy): domain Archaea; phylum Halobacteriota; class Methanomicrobia; order Methanomicrobiales; family Methanoculleaceae; genus Methanoculleus. The sequence continues at coordinate 1,538 of JAAYND010000208.1, read as the reverse complement.
TCGGCGCGTGATCTTGTGAAGATGCTTTACCGGGAGTGAGTGAGATGACAGCAAAACAGAAGATTAAGGTAACGCTCGCCGGGGTTGTGCTCGCAAAACCGGGACTTGATTTTGTCTACGAAGGTAGCGTCTGCCCTGAGTGTGAGGAGTGCAAGGTCCGCAAGGTCTGCCATAACCTTCAGCCCGGGAAGAAGTACCGGGTCGTGACGGTCCGGCCGAACACCCGGCACGACTGTCCGGTCCACCACGAGGCGGTGGTCGCGGTCGATGTCATGGAGGCGCCGGTGGTCGCGCTGATCAGCGCGGATATGGCGATAGCAAACTCGCGGATCAGCTACGAGTTCTCCTGCCCGAAGACCGCCTGCCGGAGCTACCGGCTCTGCCGGCCCGACGGTATCATCGAGGGGGAGAAGTACGTCGTCGGAGAGGTCCTCGGAAACGCGCCTGAACCCTGTGAGCGGGGCCGGTCCCTGAAACTCGTTGAACTCCGACCTATCTGAGACTCGCCGCGTGGAGCCTTCTGGCACGGTCGAGGAGCTCCTCCCGGTCCTGGAGCGCCGCAAGCCATGACTCCGGTATTGATGAGAGGCCCCAGCACGCCCCGGCAAGGCCGCCGGTGACGGCGCCGACGGTATCCGCGTCTCCCCCGAGGTTGACCGCCCGGATGATGGCCTCGCGGAAGGTTTTTGCCTCTAAAAATACCCTGACGGCGCAGTGGGTGCAGAGAATGGCGTCAAGCGAGGGCTCGAGCGGGTAGTCCCGGTAGTTTGCGAGCAGCTCTTTTAGTTCCACGTCCTGGCACTCATCGAGCGCCGCTGCAAAGGCTATCCCCCGGTCTTCGCCCCGGCAGATCCCGCTGACCATCCGGTTGATGACCGCAGACGCCTCACCGGCCGCCGGGTCGAAGTGGGTGACCCGTGATGCGGCGAGGCTTGCCGCCCGCACCTCCGCCGGCGGGTAGAATATGCCGAGCGGCACCCCCCGCATGACGCTCCCGTTGCTCCGGCTGCCCCCCCGCATCTCATGAGCCCGGGCCGCGGCGACCTCGGGCTTCTCGCCGCCCGCGATGAGGTCGAGGACCGCCCCTGATGTCGGCCCGAAGAACTCCGGATGAGCACGGTATACCCGGATAAGGCGTTCTGCGAAGTCATCGGCATCAAACCCTGCACAGTGGATGAGGGTCTCCGCGAGGGCTGACGCCTGCAGGGTGTCGTCGGTGTACTGCCCCGGAATGGTGTCATGAATCCCGCCGCCCAGCATCTCCGTTACGGCAATCGACCGTGGCGGGAGCCCCTCCAGGGGCGCGCCCATGGCATCCCCGATTGCAAGCCCGATAAACGCTCCGACTGATTGTATCTCTTCCATATAAAAAGATCACCAATAAAATATATTTACCCGTGGACAGTAGTATTCTTCGAGGAAAAGGTGATATCGTGCAAAAGACAGAGCTGCTCCACTTACACATGCTGTTAGTACACATTAAGAAGTATTATGAAGGAACCACAGGAGAAGAGGTCCCGACCGACCAGTATGATGCT
>JAAYND010000207.1 GCA_012521035.1 Methanomicrobiales archaeon | reverse complement strand
TGCCCTCATTGTGGACTGATGATGGATCGCGACCAGAATGCGGCGATAAATATTATGAGATTGGGGCTGCAATCTCTGGGCTGAAAAACCCTGGATGCCCCCGATTTCAATCGGGGGAGCAGTCACGTAGGTCACCACACCGCCAGGATCCAGGAGCGCGACGGCCCGCCGGGTCGAGGCGATCGCGCGGTCTTTGAGGAGCAGCTCCTCTTCCCGCCGCCGCAGGTCGGCGATATCCGCGAGGAGGAGATGGTACGTCCGTATCTCCTCGGTGATATCCTCGCAGGTGATGTACTGGGTTTTGTCGGGGAGCGTGACAGGCCGGAAGAGGATGACCTTCTTTGACCCGTCCCGGCACCTGACCGTGAACTCCCGGGGCCTGGCCTGACCGGCAACCGATCGCTCAAGGTCCGATTGCCAGGCCCTGACAGACTCCCGTCGATAATCGGCGTCCGGGAAGACCAGCCGGAACCACTCGCTGCAGGTGAGCGCATCCTCCGGCCCGTAACCGAAGACCTCGACGAACTTCCGGTTAACATAGGCAAATCTCCCCCCGGGGTTGATGAGCGCGACCGCGAAGGGCGATGAATCGACCATCCCCCGGAACCGTTCCTCGTTTTGCCGGAGCCAGCCCTCCGTCTGCCGCCGGGCAAGGGCGATGGAGGCCAGCCGGATGAACGACTCCACCGTCTCCCGGTTATCGAGCGCCTTTCCGGGTTCGAGAAATATACCGGCGATACCGAAGATCTGATCCTGCCAGACCAGCCCGGCGGTCCAGAGGGTTCCGATAGTGAACCGGGAGAGGATCTCCTCGCAGATCTCCTCCGGGATCGCCCCAAAACAGATGTCAAAGAATGTCCACGAGGAGGGTTCTGGCCGGAGGACAAACTCCCGCATGCCGCGCATCACGTGAGGGGTCTGGAGGTAGGGGATCTCAAAGGCTCTGGCGACCGGGAGGGGCAGGCCGACCGGATCCCGCCCGAGAAGTTCCGTAAGTCCCTCCCGGAATCCCTCGCCCGCGACCGCCCTGACGCTGAACTGACGGTCGACCTCATCGTGGGCGAGGAGGTAGGTGCGCGCCCCGGGAGCGAGCTCGATGAGATGGTCGGCAATATACTGGTAGATATCATCCACCGGCGGCAGGTCGACGAGTTCCATCGCGGTCCGGGCGAGGAACGTCGTGTTCTGGATATAGCGTCTCCGCTCGGTGATATCCTCAAGCACGATCGTGCAACCCTTCTCTCCATCCTCAAACGTCGTCGGGATCGCATGTATCTGGTAGAAAGACTCTCGCTGGCAACATACGCCGGTGATCGTCTGTTCCCGCTCGATGTTCTCGATGATGGTGATGGCATCGGGGGTGGAGAGAGCCGGGAGCCCCGCATCAGGGAGATTCTGCCCGATAAGATCCTCTTTCGTGCGCTGGAACTGCCGGAGAAACTGGTCGTTCGCCTGGATGATCGCAAGGCCGGCATCGAGGACCAGGATGGGGTTCTTCGTAAAACAGAGGAATGCTGAGAGCGGCACGCGATGCGCGGCTGAGTAGACCTTCGCATTCCCGACAGGGCGGGACTCGACCTGACCCGCCACCTGCATGACCTCAAGGTGCTTTGAGACCGAGTTCCGGTTCATACCGAGAGCCCGCGCGATATCGGTGATCGTCATCCCCTTCGGCCGGGCCCTGAGGGCTCGCAGGACTCTTTCATGGATCTCCCGCTCAGGCGACATACCCGGATCCGGCTACTCTGTCAGAGTATATAAGATTCATCGCCACTCCCGCACCGGGGTATACCCGCTGATCGTATTGCGCGATCGCGGGCACGGCTTCACGCAGAATACCGCGACCTGGCGCGAGATCGGGTTCTCCCACCCCGGACTACCGGCAGGACTTATACCCGTCTGATGCTATGGGGGTACTCATGGAGAAGCAACCCCGCATCTCGACCGATCGCCTCATCCTGCGGCCGTTTGAGATCGCAGATGCCCGGGACGTGCAGCACCTCGCCGGCGACTACGCCGTTTCCAGAACAACCCTCATCCCCTATCCCTACCCGGACGGGCTGGCCGGGATATGGATCGCATCCATCCAGAGGGGCATCGAGCGCGGGGAGGTCGCGGCCTTCGCCATCACGCTCGCCCGGAGCGGTCGCCTGATCGGCAGTATCCGTCTCCAGATCGACAGGATGAACGCTCGCGGCGAGCTCGGGTTCTGGATCGGGAGGCCCTTCTGGGGTCAGGGATACGCCACGGAGGCGGTCAGGGCTGTGATCGGGTATGGGTTCTCCGACCTCGGGTTGAACCGGATATACGGCATGCACTTCGCCCGTAATCCGGCATCGGGTCGGGTGATGGAGAAGTGCGGGATGGTCCATGAGGCGCACCTCAGGGAGCACGTCAGGAAGTGGGGGGTCTTTGAGGATGCTGATATCCGGGCGGTTCTCCGCGATGAGTGGGAGTAGCGATGCACGGGAGAGATCACCTACTCCCTCTTCGCAAACACGGCGTAACCCCGGTGCCCGCCCTCGGTGGCGGTCCCGAAGACGAGGACCTCCGCCCCCCGGTACTCGAGCTGCCGGGCATAGGTCTTTGCGGCATGCTGGGTCTTGTAGAGTCGGTCGGCGTAGTACTCGATACCATCGACGACCCGACGCTGCCGGATCTTTATCCAATCCGGTTCTGGACTTCTGACCATACCAGTGGTTGTGGTGGCGCGGCTAAAAAGTATTAGCGTCCTCCGACGCCTCCGCCACCAAAACCACCACCGCCGCCGAAGGATCCTCCGCCACCGCCAAACCCTCCGGAACCCCCACCACTCGAAGGCGGGGAGTAGAGGACGATCGGAGCGAATATCACCGGCATATCCGAGTACAGCGGCACCCCGGCATCCGGGAGGCTGATGTTGAGGTCCTTCATCGCCGCGGTAACCGCCTCCCCGAGGCCGAGCGCGGTCCCGTAGACCAGCCACTCCCCCCACATCGAGAGGTCGGCCGGCGAGTACTTCCTGATCAGGGCGAGGTCAGAGAGGAAACGGGCGAACGCATCCCACTCCAGTTTCTCTTTGTAGTGGTCATCCCTCCAGAACCCGAAGAGTGTTGAGGGGAAGAGGGCCGCGATCCCGACCTGGACCGCGACGATGAACGAGAGGATGCCGGCCGGGATCAGGAGGTAGGCCGCGCCCGGTGCGAATATGAACGTCAGTATGGAGAGCCCACAGGGGATGGCGCCGAGGAAGATGAGCGGGAGGATGATCTCCCGGCCATCCCTGGCGTACTGCCGGGAGAGCGTGGTATCCACGCTCCGGGTCAGGGCAGCGAGCGACTGCTGGTACTGCAGGATCCGGTGCTGGTAGCCGGGGCTCCGCCGGGCGGTCCGGGCAAACGCCTCGAGTTCGGCTGTATCCACGACGTGGTCGTCGGCGATGTTTGAGAGGAAGTGTAACACCCGCTGCTCATAGTGGTCGGTGGACTCCCCGGATATGATCCGGACCGTGACCCCGCCATCCGGCTTCTCGGCCACCGCGATCTTTCCCTGCCGGTGGAGGTCGAGCACCGTCGCGTAGAGCCCATCATCGTCGAACTCAAACGCATCGCCCTTGAAGAGGAGGTTCACCTGCCAGGGTTTGAGCGCGACGTTCGGCGTGAAGCTCAGGTACTCCGGCACGGTAAACTGCTTCTCCCTGCCGTAGCGGATGTAGAT
>JAAYND010000206.1 GCA_012521035.1 Methanomicrobiales archaeon | reverse complement strand
GGTTATAGCGCGATGCTTCCAGTGGGGTCGAATCAATGATAGCAATCCACTCAGTATCGCATACCTGTACGAGTGCGGTACCGATCAGTATCATGATATGTTTCAGACCATCCACACCAAGACGATATTTCACGAAGTGGTGAAGCGTTGCTGGGTGCGGCAGGGGATCGTCTAGAGATATGCCGAGATTAGCGCAATCTTCCTCGGTTAGGGTCTGAATGGTACGAGCAAAGGAGAGTTTGCGAAAACACTTGATAACCAGGAGTTTGAGCATCAACAGAGCGGGATAGTGCTGTCGTGGAGTCTCTTGATCGTAGTACTCACGCTCAATGGTTTCAGCGATAGCCTCCAGAACAGGCGAGGCCAGGAAGAGCGAAAGAAGTGTTCTTTGCACCATCGCGCTCGGGAGAACACTGCCATATAGGGGCTTGATTATGGAAGCCATGACACAATACGGACATGAAGATAAAACTCACTGATACCTGGCTCACGAGGTGGGGGTGAGGGAGAGAGATATGGTGTTCTTAGAGAACTGCCGAATGAACGGAAAAAAAGAAATGATTATGCTTTAAATGGCTGGTTTGATGGGCTCAAAAGACATGGGCATGGACTACCGCCACCCCGATCTCCCGATCCCGGGAAACAGATACGAATCTACATCAGAACCTTTTGAAAAGGTATAACACTCGAGAGCCTGAACCCTACCTATCTATATACCAGGCGAGGTCTATGAGTTCGCGACGACGTGGAACACCAACAAAGCCCGGGCCCGGCCGGCCGGAGCAGGGATCGGTATCCGGCTGGATGGAGAGGAACATCATCCCGGTGCTCATCTTCCTCTTTGCGCTCTTCTTCATCATAACCTTCTCAAACCCGGCGATCTTCCTGAACGATGAGTGGATCACGACAAACCAGCTCCACCAGCTCAGCGAGGGACACCAGTTCGTCGTGAACGAGGGGAAGTACGGTACGTTTGTGAACGGGACGCCGGGGCCCTACATGCAGTCCCACAAAAACCTCCTCGGCTACACGATGATGTTCCCCGTCCTCTCGCTCCCGGCGCTCAAACTCTTCGGCCTCTTCGGGGACCAGTTCCGGCTTGCAATCGTTCTCCTCTGGTCGATGCTCCCGGTCGCGATGGCGGTGCTGGTCGATGCCTACCGCCCGGAGTACGCCCGGTGGCGGGGGATCCGGTGGACGTGGCTCGTTATCGGGGCCTCGTTCCTTGCATTCCTTGCAAACATCCTCTTCTACCAGCCCTGGCCGTTCACCGCGCCCGACGCGCCCGTAGAGGTTGCGGCGCTGGTCTTCACCGGCCACATCCTCTTTGCCGCGTTTGCGGTGATGGCCTACCTCACCTGCCGGACGATCTTTGAGGATACCTGGTTCTCGATATTCGGGACGATCGCGTGCATATCCTGTTCATCCTACATCTTCTGGGCCTCAAACGCGAAGGACCACATGCTCGTGGCGGCGATGATGGCAGCGGTCATCCTCTTTCTGGTACGTTATATCAGGTCTGGAGGGCTCCGGGACGCCGCCCTCGGGTTTGCATTCACCGGATTGCTCGCGTGGGCGCGGCCGGAGGTCGGGCTTGTGGTCTTTATATTCGCCACGCTCTACTTCATCGGCTACCAGGCCTCCCGGGGCCTCCTGCGTCGGCCGGCGCGGGATATGGCAAAGATACTCATCACACCCCTTGCGATGCTCATCGGGGCAGTGCCGCTCTTCATCAACAGCATCATCGTGACAGGAAACCCGATCGTGCCACCGTTCTACGTCTACCAGAGCAGGATCTGGCGTGAGGGAGTCGCCGGTGAGTTCATCGGTTCGGCCGAGACGATCGAGGGTATTGCGCAGGCGGTCCAGGCGCCTTCGGGAGGGGTTGAGGGGTTCATATCGATGGCTACGAGGCACTTCAGCCCCTCGTGGTCGACCTTCCCCGGCGATATGTTCGGCGTCCTCTTTGCGCCAGAGTCGGGGAATATGAGCCTCGTCGCTGTCTCGCCGCTGATCGTCCTTGCGCTCCTCATAATCCCGATCATCTACCTGGACCACCGGAGGGGTGAGCAGACCCCGCACCTCGCGGTGGTGGTCTTCCTCGCCGTCATGGTCTGCGCCGTCTGGGTCGCCTACATCCGGAGCCTCCCGGGACTGAATACGAGCAGTGGCATCATCCCCGACATCCGGTATCTCTCGCCCCTCTATCTGCCGGTAGGGTTGCTCGGGGTGTATAGCATATGGCGTCTTCGGGATGCCGGCTCAAAGCGGATGGCGCTCTCGCAGATAGGTGCAATCGCGGTGCTGACGCCGGCACTCCTCCTCGCCCTGATGCTCTTCCAGCCCTATGGTGGGAAGTACGCCGGCTACACACTGTTCTTTACCAGGGTCACGTTCGTGGTGCTCGCGGTGGTTCTCGTTCTTATGGTCGCGAGATGGCGGTCCGGTGTGCCGAAGGCCTGGGTCACGGGGGCGCTGGTCCTCCTCATCGCCGCCCCGTTTGCGTGGCAGATGATGATGCTGTTTTTGTACTCGGTGGCGAAGTTCAACGGCTACCCCCTCTGGATCCCGGTTGTGGAGATGATCTACCAGAACTGGATCGGGGTCAGCGGGCTGGAAGGGGTCTGAAAATCAATTTTCCGGGTGGTGGCGCCCGGGGGCGGGACTGCAAGCGCGATCGGAGTCAGACAGAGAAACCCGGCGCCGGGTGTGTAACGACTCGCAGGATAGCGCACCATAATGATTCAGGCCGGGCTTCGCGCATACGTGCGTATCCTCTATCACCTGAGCCCTGTGCACCCCCGGGGAAATTGTGAACGCTACGCTGCTATTCATTGAGTCAGGGCTGAGCTACGAATAGAAGATATTCGGCACTGGAAAAAAGGGTTAGTAAAGTATGTTCACTTTGTCCAGGTTTGCCGGTACGGTCTTCTTGATCGGATAAACTGCACCGACCGCAGGCTGGAGGTTGATGGAGAACGGGATGTTATTTCCTGGTCTAGCATCACTGGGGAGCACGATCGCCAGGACAAACTGTTCCCCTGATTCAAGGAGTTTGTCCCCCTCCCCTACATTGTTGTAGGTCTTGATGACGGTCCACTCTCCGGCACTGAGATGAGAACCCACTGATTTAGGATCAAATCCATCAGCATCCTTATACTGTGCGGCTCCCGATTTAAATCCGATAACATCAGACTTTTTCTCACAAACATACGTCACCAGCATCTGACTGATGTCGATCGGTGTGCCCCCTGCAGTGTTTCCTACAGTGAAGACGATGTAATCAAGTTTTGTAGCTGATTCAGCATACCCGTATACATTACCGATGATCTCAAGGCTGGAACTGGCCTGTTGTGACCCGGCGTGGACAACCTTCTGCGCCTCGCCAGTCGCGAAGAACCCGGCACCGAGCATCACGTACGAGAAGACTGCAGCAACGACGATGAAAGCGATGAGCACGATCGCCGCCTCAAGACCGGTGAATGCATCTTCATTCTTAAGTAGTTTCATCATGTTCATTCACCTCAGTAGACCTCGTAGTAATGATCCGCCTGTAAGTCAGCCGGTGCTATCCGGTTGATCGGGAGCGCCGCACCGATGTCAGGCTTGACCTCAACGGTGAACCGGGCGTTCGGTCCGATACTGGGTAAACCACTATTGATAGTGATCTTCACCGATTCGAACTTGTCGAGCATGTCATTCAAACTGGTGTCCTCAACACCATTTACATACCAATTATCGGTCACACTACCATACTCGTAGATCTTCATCTCGCTAGCCGTCGACACAGTGAAGGTCACCTTCTCCATATCCACCGGCGCCCCCCCGGCAGCGAGCTGCAGGAAGAAGGCGATCTCTTCCACTATTGCAGCAGACCCCGACATGCCTGCCTTCACAATCGCCGGCCCCGCGACCTCAAGGTTCGATGTTGCCTGTCCCACGCCGGTGTGCACGGTCCTCTGTGCCTCGCCGGTCGCGAAGAACCCGGCACCGAGCATCACGTACGAGAAGACCGCAGCCACGACGATGAACGCGATAAGAACAATCGCCGCCTCAAGTCCGGTGAATGCATCTTCATTTTTCACCAATTTTCTCATGAAACGTTTCCTCCTGTTACCGGATCCAAATGCCACTTATCCGGCTGATACGGTTACATGTGAACATATGCCCAATCTAATATAAAAAGTTTTTCGATATGGCCGCGATTTGACAACCATCTATCAGGGGAACAGGTATTTGCAATCCACCCATTTGAGCCATAGATCAAGGATAGGCAGGTATTTCTAACAGAAAGTGCAATGATACTCATATAAGAAATACTGTGCGGTAAGTCGCCCGTTTGTGGAATAAATATTTCAAAGCGCGGAAATATCCTTTCAACATCCCCCGCTCCGGGGGGGACGGTATGCCGCACATCCCCGGCTCATGAAGAGGTAGAGGCATGGCAGAGAAGAAGGATTTCATATACGTCGTCCTGGCAATCGGGATCGTCCTCCTGATCGCCCTGATCGTAAAACCGGCGATGACCGGGGAGCTCGCGATCCCCCGGAGGGGCGGGGATCCGACGCCCGGCCCGGTCGTGCCGACCTGGACATACAGCCCCCTCCCCACGGCACCGCCGACGATACCCACGCCGCCACCGACCCCCACACCGGTGCCGACCTGGGACGGCAGGCCCCAGAAGATCGGGTTCGTCGATCCCGCGACATACCACATCCCGCCGGAGGAGAGCCGCCCCGATGTGACCACCCCCAGGCCCCCGGCCGCGCCCGGTCCCACGAAATGGGTGACCTTCGCGACGATCGACGGCCGGGGCTCGGGGGCCACCGGCATCATACGGGTCCCATCCCCCCTCTGGCGGCTCGACTACTCTGACATAACGACCAGGAACTACGAGATCACGCGCTTCAACTGCCAGGTCATGGACGCCGCAGACCCGAATCGGTTCGTCCATATCATCACCCTGAACGCCCCCGACTTCCGGGGGATGAAGGATAAGCCGGAGATGAAAAAAGAACAGTGGACAAAGACCTTCTACGAGGGGAACCACGACTACTACTTCATCATCAACGCCCTGTGCATCGACGCCTACCACGTGAAGATCCAGGTTCCGGAGGAGTACATCGGCGCGTAACCCCGGCCGGGGCGTCCCCCCGTGTGGAGAACTCCCCCGAAACACTACCTCACTCTACCGCAGCCCGGAATGAATCGCAATCCTGCCGCAGGAAGAATCCGGCGGCAGCACCGCGATACAACCACTTCTTCTTTGCCAACCGGCACCCCGCCGGGATCCTGGACCAACCCCTCAGGCGAGATCCACATACCAACGGCTTTAACATAAAGCAGTTAACAGACACTACTTGGGAGAAGAGACTCGTGTCTGAAGAGAAAGAACAGTATGCCCCCGAGGTCTGCTGCCACTGCGAGGGGGCCGGGTGCGTGTATTGCAACAAAACAGGAACCGTGATGGTCTTACAACCCTCACGGAAGTGCCGGCACTGCAACGGTGAATGCTGCATCTACTGCGGCTACACGGGGTGGGAACGCCCCCTCCGCGAATAACCTATTTTCGTGCGATCGTGATATACCCGCTGTGGGCGACCCTGGTCGACGGCCGGGTTCCCCGACCGGAGCGCGTCAGCTCCCGCTCCATGCACTCATAGCAGTGGACGTCGCGGAAGAGCGGCCCCGCAGCATCGAGCGCGACGAACGTGTGCTCAAGAAACGGCGTGTAACACGCGAGGTACCCGCCGGGCACGAGGAGCGAGAACGCATGCTCCACGTGCGCCGGCGTGATCGCAAGATCCAGGTGGACGACATCGAACTCGCCGGTCGCCTCCAGCATATCCGCCGCGACCACCTCGACGTTATCGAGGCGGGCAGTCCTGACGTTCTTCTCGGCGAGTCGCGCAAACTCCGGCCGCACCTCATAGGTCTTCACAGCCCGGACGATATTCCCGAAGTATATCGCGGCAACGCCGCTCCCGGTCCCGGCATCGAGAACGTGATCATTACGGTTCATTCCCGTGTAGGCGATCACGATACCGATATCCTTCGGGAGCATCGGGGCGCCGCTCCGTTTCGCGTGGACAAAAAAGTCGGTCGGCCGGGGGCGGAGAACGACAAACGGGGTATCGAGGTGCGTCCGGACCTCGTCCCCCGGGCGCATACCGACGACCTCCCCGAGGTCGATCATCCCCTGGTCAGTCGAGAACCGGCCCTCGCCCGCCTTCACGAAGTACTCGCGCTTCCTGCCGACGAGCAGGATATCTTCGCCGTCCTCGATCATTCTTCCGCAAGCTTCATGATCGCTTCGGCGATATCGCCACGAGTCTCGATGAGCATATCGCGGGCAACCTCCTCGGAGACGCCGGCCTGGGATGAGACGAGGACGACGTCGTCGTCCGGAATCTCCGGGACCGCCTCCTCAAACCGCCCCTCACCGGTGATCTGGTAGGTGGTGACCCCCTGCATCGTCGTCGCGACGACCTGGGCCTCATCAAAGACGTAGTTCCCCGCAGATGTGTATATCACCACCTTCTCCACGCCCTCGATCTCCGCCATCTCCATGCCCATCTGTTTCATCATCTGTTTCATCTTTCTCGGGTTTATCTTTCCTGGAAACATTCAGTTCCCCTCCCTTGCCGTACTTTTACCGCTACACCGTAATTAAATGCCAGCATCTCGTGGCCGGAGAGCAGGGCCGCACCCGTGGCGATGAGCATATCATCGCCGGTCACCACCAGCACCTCATCTCCGGCGCGTATACCGGCATCGGCGGCGACGACGTGCTTCGCCATCGCGTTCTTGCCATCCGCGACAAACTCTGCCACATCCTCCTGCACCACAACCCGGTACGCCGGTGGGGCGAGAACAGGAGCGAGGCGCGCCGCCCCGGCGATCCCGAGGGTCAGGCGCCCGTCCTGCGCCCTGACCGTAGCAATCCTCTCCCCATCGAGCTTCACCTGGCGGATCCGCCCCGTCGATGAGAGCTGGAACGTGCACTCACCGGGGAAGAGCGCCTCCCCCGCTCCGGTGCCGAACTGGAAGTCAGCTATCGTCCTGACCCGCTGTAGCAAACTGTCTCTCGAGTATCCGGTTGACACTATCAACAAACTCCTCTTCTCTACCCCGGGGGATGAACGCCCCCGCCGCTATCTTATGCCCGCCGCCGGCACCACCCACCTCCGCCGACGCCAGAGCGAGAGCCTCCTGGAGGTCGACACCCCGGGCGACCGCCCACTGGTTGGTCCGCATCGAGATCTTGGTGACGTCCGGCTCATCCACGAGCGCCGCGAGCACCATGATCGGTTTCCGCCAGTCGAGCTTCGAGAGCGCCATGCCGGCACCGATCCCGACGATGGTATCCGGGAACCGATCGGCGGTGTTGATATACTGCATGTGGGAGAGCTCAGCCACCCCGGTATCAAGAATGTACGTGAGCAGGTCGCGGATGACCGAGCGGTGGTGGGCGAGCATGAACCCCGCCTCCCGGTAGGCCTCGCCTCTCTCCCCGCGACAGATCCGGGCCCCCACCTTTGGTTTTGCCCACCGGCCGCATGCGTTGAGCAGGGTCGCGTACTCCGATGCGTTCCTGAGCGGCGTCCGCTCCGGCTCGTCGGGGAAGATGTAGGTCTCGCTGAGGAGACGGTCAACCTCCCGCCCGTGGGCGATGAGTTGCTGGGTAAGCGCGCTTATGATCGTCCGCTTATCATCGAACGTGACCTCCTCCCAGACGAGCCAGCCGCCCTGCGGGTTCTTCAGTTCGACATCGAGCCTCTCGAGGAACTGGAGCGCCGCATTCGGGCTGTTTGATATCCCGTCGATGTAGGGGTCGTCGTTGTAGCCGAGGCATATATGGAGGGGCCGGGTGGACACCCCGTAGCAGTTCAAGTCCCTCTCCCGGACGATGACATTCCCGTACTCGACACCGTCCTGGACGATCTCCCGCGCCGGCCCGACCAGCCCGCAGTGCTCCCTGGCCATCATGTCGCCGACGTTCCCGATGACGGCGAGTTTGGCGAGGTCGATGCTGGTCGGGTCGATCATCTTTGCGACCAGGTAGGCGACACCGGCCGCGCTCATCCGGGTTATGCCGTAGTCGAGGCAGTTGACCTGCTGGTAGTCCGTGCCGCAGGGCTGGCTCACGTGGTGGTCGATGATCAGGACCTCATCCGCAGAGAGGCCGTGCTCCTCGATGAGGTTCTGCTGGCCTGCCCCGAGGTCGGCGAATATCTTTAGAGAGTCGTCGCGGGGGACGTGGCGCATCGCCATCGGCTCGAGCTGGCGGACGAATATGGATTCGACCGGTATCTCCTCACGGGCTATCGCCTGCGCAAGGATCGCCTCGGTGCTGATACCATCGGCGTCGATGTGGGATATGATCGTCACCGTGCCGGCATCAGTGATCCGGTCCGCTGCCCGTCGTAGATCGCGGTTGAAACCCATCTCCATAGTAGTGCGCTGCGAGTACCAATAAACCATTGGAGGGGGATCCATTCAAAAGATATTAACCGATAAACGCCATAGCACCAGCAGAAGATGTCTGAGATGAGCAGTATATCGATGGCACTGATGCGGGAGTTCCTCGAGGCCGGCGTCATCAGCGCAGGCCGGATGCGGGCGGTCGATGGGAATGCTGTAGCGCTCGGGCTCCCGATGAACCTTCTGATGGAGAGCGCCGGCCGGGGGCTTGCGGACGTCATCCGGGGGTACGACCCCTCCCGCGTCCTCATACTCTGCGGGAAGGGGAATAACGGCGGCGATGGTATGGTGGCGGCCCGCTACCTCCAGGATCTCGACGCGGTCGACGTCGTCTACCCGCCGGAGGCCGCCGCCCGGGCATCGCTCCTCCGCTCCTGCCCGGCAGTTCTCCACCCGGTGAGGTGCCCGGCAGATATAGATCCCCTCCAGAGGATCTTCGATGAGGCTGATCTCATCGTCGATGCACTGCTCGGGACAGGGGCTTCCGGCGCCCTGCGCGAACCGCTCGCGACCCTCGTCGCCCGGGCAAACGAGAGCCCCGCGCCGGTCGTCGCCGTCGATGTACCCACGCCGGGTATACGGGCCGCACGGATCGTCTCGTTCCACCGGCCGAAGGTGGAGGGGGCGGACGTCATCGATATCGGCATCCCGATCGAGGCGGAGGTCTGCACCGGCCCCGGCGACCTTCTCTTCCTCCCCGGGAGAGCGCCCGGGGCGCACAAGGGCGCCGGCGGCGAGGTTCTCGTCATCGGCGGGGGGCCCTACCAGGGGGCGCCCTATATCGCAGCCCTCGGAGCGCTCCGCGCCGGCGCTGATATCGTCCGGGTAGCATCCCCCGCGTACATACCCATGCCCGACCTGATCTACGAGCGCCTGGAGGGAGACCGGATCACGGAGGACCACCTAGAGGCGATACTCGCGCTCGTCGACCGGGCAGATACCGTCGTCTGCGGCATGGGACTCGGGACCCGGAGCCACGACGTCGTGGTCGCTGTCGCTGAGGCGGCGGAGAAGGCGGTCTTTGATGCCGACTCCCTCGCCCGACCCCTGCCAGTGGCGAGGGAGACGATATACACACCGCACGCGGCCGAGTTTGCCCGGATGACCGGTATACAACCACCGACCGATCTGGTAGCACGCGCACGGAGCGTGAAGGCCGCCGCGAGGGGAACGATCCTCCTCAAAGGCCCGGTCGACGTCATATCCGACGGCGATCGGGTCAGGTTCAACAGGACAGGGACCCCCGCCATGACCGTCGGGGGGACGGGCGACCTCCTCGCGGGCATCGCCGGGGCGCTCCTCTGCCACCTGCCGGCGTTTGATGCCGCCTGCATCGCCGCGTACGTAAACGGCCGGGCCGGCATGCGCGCCGCGGAGGGGCGTGGGTATGGCATGCTCGCGACCGACATGCTCGAGTACATACCGCGCGAACTCTTCGGCCATGAGTAGCCGGCCCGAATACTCTCTCTTTTATCCCCCAAAGGTGAAGATCTCAGGTATGAGCGAATCCGGAAATCCGGGTAAAGACCCCGTCTTCACCCACATCGAGAACGACCAGGCGCATATGGTGGATATCACGGCAAAGGCCGAGGTCCCCCGGGAGGCGATCGCGAGCGGCAGGATATACCTCCGGGACGAGACGCTCCGGGCCATACGGGAGGGAACGGCTGTCAAGGGGAACGTGCTCTCGACGGCGCGGGTCGCCGCAACCCTCGCGGTGAAGGACACACCGCGCATCATACCCATGTGCCACCCCATACCGCTCGGGGCGATCACGATCGATTTCGTACAGGAAGAGACTTACATCGAGGCGATCGCCCGGGTGAAGTCCTACGGGAGGACAGGCGTCGAGATGGAGGCTCTCACCGGCGTCTCGGTCGCCCTCCTCACCGTCTGGGATATGGTCAAGTCAGCGGAGAAGGATGAGGACGGCCAGTACCCGGTCACCAGGATCGACGATATCCGCGTCATCGAGAAACGAAAAGGAAGCAGTTGAGCAGGAAGGAATCCTTTATTTATCCTCCGGTCGACCTGTTAAGAATCACGGGATACGTCCCGGGAAGGAATGTGGCGGAAACGCTGAACCTGAGGTGATTTGAAAAATGGCAAAATCGATGTATGCCCACGTTCGTGAGGCATGGAAGCGGCCCGACCGCTCCGGGGTAAAAGACCTCCTCTGGGAGCGTCTCCAGGTATGGCGGCGCGAAGGGAGTGTTCTGCGCATCGAGCGCCCCACCCGGATCGACCGGGCACGCTCACTCGGATACAAAGCAAAACAGGGAGTCATCGTCGCTCGCGTGAGAGTTCGCCGTGGCGGCCGGAGGAAACCCCGGTACGTCCGCGGGCGCAGGACCGCACGCATGGGCATGCGCCGGGCGACCCCGGCGAAGAGCCTGCAGCGGATCGCCGAGGAGCGGGCATCCCGCAAATTCCCGAACATGGAGGCCCTGAACTCCTACTGGGTCGGCGAGGATGGACGTTACCGGTGGTATGAGGTCATACTTGTCGATCCCCACCACCCCTCGGTCCTGAGCGACAAAAACCTCGCGTGGCTGGCCGACTCCGCCCACCGTGGCCGGGCAGAGCGCGGCAAGACCTCTGCCGGCATGAAGGGGCGCGGCATGCGGACGCGCGGACGCGGAACCGAGAAGACCCGTCCGAGCATCCGTTCCCATGCGAACCGCGGTAAATAACCACCCCTTTTTTCATGGATTCCCCGATGAAGGCCACCGACGCCTGTGTATGCCCCTATCCCGCCGGTGACTCGACGCTGGCCCGGATGGCGCTCGAGGCGAGAGAACTCGGATTTGATAGTATCGTCGTCATCGGAGAGGGTGATGGAGAGCCACGTGACCTCCGGATCCTCCGCGGCGTCGTTATCAGCGCCTCTTCCCAGAAGGAGGCCATCCGGCAGGTGCGAAAACCCGCCGTCCGGGCTGCCGATGTGGTCTTTGTCAACGCTGGCGATACCGCCTTCAACCGGGCCGCCGCCGCTGTGGAGGAGGTCCACGTCATCAGGAACATTCACGCCGCCCGGAGGGGTGCCTTCGACCATGTCGCGGCCCGGACGGCGGCGGACCGGGGAACAGCGGTGGATATATCGCTCTACCCGATCATCGGGTTCCGGGGGAGGAGGCGCCAGACTGCGCTGCAACGCTACGCGGATATCCTGGGACTGCACCGGCGCTACGACTTTCCGCTGACGATATCGTCGGGCGCACGCTCGATCCTCGAGCAGCGATCGGTCCGCGAGATCCACGGTCTCTGTGGACTCTTCGGCATGACGGAGGATGAGGTGACATGCGCCCTCTCGTCCATCGGGCGACTCATCGAACCCTACCGGCCGGTGCGGGTGGTGAGCGAGTGAAACCGCGACCCCCCGCGATGCGAGAGAAGCGCCGCTACATCCTGGTGCGGATCCTCCCCTATGGATTCATGCCGGACCGAAAAGACCTCTACCTCGCGGTCATCGAGGCCGCGACATCCCTCTGGGGCGATGTCGCCACCGGGCTTGCGCAACCCGCTGTGGTCTTCTGTGATGAGGGGTACGCCATAGTCAGGTGCCGGCGGGGGACGGAGGGGGATATCGCCACCGCACTTGCGACGGTCACCGCGATAGCGGACGAGCGGGTCGCACTCCGGACGGTTGCCACATCGGGGACCATCCGCGCGCTGAAGCGCCGGATCCGGCCGGCCCGGCCTCTCGAGGAGACCGGGGAAGTGGTGATCGGGGAAGACTCTTTTACGACATACCGCTATCCCCGTCAAAAGGTTGATTTGATCAAAAAAGGTACTATGCATCAGAAGTCATTGTTTTTCACAAGAGAAGATTTGGAGGAACGGTAATGCAACCACAATATCAGATGGGTTATGACCGGGCGATCACTGTATTCAGCCCGGATGGCAGGCTCTACCAGGTTGAGTATGCGCGAGAAGCGGTGAAGAGAGGCACAACGGCCGTCGGCCTCAAGTGTCGCGAGGGTGTCGTGCTGATCGTCGATAAGCGCGTGACATCCCGGCTCCTTGAGTCGGCCTCGGTCGAGAAGATCTTCAAGATCGACACACATATTGGCGTGGCATCCTCCGGCCTTGTCGGGGATGCACGGGCTCTCGTGGACCGGGCCCGGGTCGAGTCACAGATCAACCGGGTCTCCTACAACGAGTCGATAAACGTCGAGGTTCTCGCAAAGAAACTCTGCGATCACATGCAGACCTACACCCAGTTCGGCGGCGCACGCCCGTACGGGACCGCTCTCCTGATCGCCGGGGTCAGTGACGGCGAGGCACGCCTGTTTGAGACGGACCCGAGCGGGACACTGCT